>QCVV01000001.1 GCA_003210235.1 Prochlorococcus sp. AG-686-O05
CCTGGATTACCAAAAGAACAATATATATGGACTTTATGTACTTCTATTTTAGGAGGATTAGTTGCAGGATTTGCTGCCGCCCCTAGAAAAAAGGGTCAAATCATATCAATTGGATTTCTAGCTCTTCTTTCTCCTTTATGGGGAATGCTGTTTGGCATTTTTGGTTTGGCACCAATAATTTCTAGAACAAGTGAAATAATACCTTTATTCAAAAATGGACTCGCTTTTGCTGCCGCAGCAATTGCAGGATACCTTTTATCACAAACCGTATTCTCTAGATATGAGAAACCGAAAAAAAGTTAAAAATTGCTATTTGAAAAAAGAATTTCTTCTTCACATATCTCTCCTAACTCTGAATACCATCTATGAGAAATATGTGAAATTTTACTATTTACAAACTCAACCCATGAAAAGTTTACTAATAATTCGCCCTCTATGTTTTTTTTATATCTCGGAACTATTGCAGAATTCAAATAAGCTGTACCTTCTTTATCAATTTTGAACATATTTCTCAAACCTTGATTTCTTTTCAGACGATTATGCATATGCCCAAAAATGACAAGGTCTATTTTTCTTTTTTTTTGTATTTCTGAAATTGCAACAGCTAAATCTCTATCTCCCCAGTCACAAGAGGGCTCTTTCCAATCTTTACCACAAATACTTGTGGAGTCTGATCCCAAGCCTGAAGGACCTGCATGTGACATAAAAACAAGAGGTAATTCATTAACATTTTTTTCTGAACATTTAAGGATTTTGTTAACTGACTCTTGTTCGCTTATGGGCCCATAAACAGCCTTAACCTCATTTGAAAGATAATAACCTCCTCCTGAACTACACGGCCTGCCACTTAAAATATTTAATTGATCATTGAATATTTTCAAATCCCAAGCGCAATATTTTTCTTGCAAAACACGAATTTGTTTTAAAAGAGTCTCTCCTGTAGAGTCTTTACCTCGATCATGATTTCCCAAAATCACAAAAGTAGGAATTTTTAATAAATTGATCTTCTTTATTATTTTAATACTTCCATCAGAGATATCTCCAATAAATAGAACAATATCTGGTTTTATAATCGATAAAATCCCAATATCCACCTCAGACCACTGACCGTGACAATCACCAACAATAGCAATTTTTAAATTTGTCAGAATTTTTTCTATTTAAAGGCATATAATCTACTAAGAGACATTGTAAATCCTGACAAGTATAACTTCTACTGCAAAACAGAAATCTATTCAAAACGAAAAAGATTTAATTTCTGAAATTAAGGAGCTTTGCTTAAAAGCTAATGCGATAATTCTTGCACATTATTATCAGGCGCCAGAAATTCAAGATATAGCTGATTTCATTGGAGATTCTTTAGATCTTTCTAGGAAAGCTGCAAATAATGATGCAGACATAATAATTTTTTGTGGAGTCCATTTTATGGCAGAAACTGCAAAAATACTTAGCCCAAACAAAACAGTTTTATTACCTGATATTGATGCAGGTTGTTCTTTGGCTGATGATTGTCCTGCAGAAGAGTTTCAAAAATTTAGAGAAGAAAATCCAGATCATTATGTTGTGAGTTATATAAACTGTACTGCAGAAGTAAAAGCTCAAAGTGATTTAATATGCACTAGTAGTAATGCTGTTTCATTAGTAGAAAAAATTCCTAAAGATAAAAAGATTATATTTGCACCAGATAAAAATCTTGGTCGATGGGTTCAAAAAAACTCAGGTAGAAAACTTAAACTTTGGCCAGGTAGCTGTGTAGTTCATGAAACATTTAGTGAAGAGGCTTTATTAAAATTAAAGTACAAACACCCCGATTCAAAGGTAATAGCCCATCCTGAGTGCAGCCAAAATTTATTAGTTCTGTCAGATTTTATTGGTTCAACCAGTAAGTTATTAGATTTCGTTAGTAATGATTATTCTGATACCTATATGGTTTTAACTGAACCTGGAATAATACATCAAATGAAAAAGAAAGAACCTAACAAAAATTTTATTGAAGTACCAGATATTGATGGGTGTAAATGTAATGAGTGTCCATATATGAAATTGAATACATTAGAAAAAATTTTAGATTGTTTAAAAAACAATTCCCCTTCAATTGAATTAGATCCTAAAATTATTAAAAAAGCATATAAACCTATAAAACGAATGCTGGATATGAGCATCTAATTTAATGAATAAACGAAATTATTATCATTGGTTTTAAAAACAGTTAATAAATTTGCAGAATTAGCTTCAAACTGACTTACTAAGTTTGTTCTTTTAATAATTTTAAGGAGTTCTCTCTCCCCAGCTCTATATTGTCTATCTCTTTTAGTCCCGATTTCTCTTTGAAGAATTGGATTAGAATTCATTTTGACTTCTATATCTGGAGTAATTCCAAACTTATTAATATCTGTTCCATTAGGTGTTAAGTACTTGGCGACAGTAACTGTTAACCCTGAACCATCCACCAAAGTTCGCATAGACTGTACAAGGCCTTTACCGAAAGTTTTCTTCCCTACTAATTTACCTCTATTATTGTCTCTTATTGCTCCGGAAACTATTTCACTTGCGCTCGCAGAACCTTCGTTGACAAGTACAATTAAAGGTTTTTTTGTTAAAGCCTTACCATTACCTCTTTTTGTTTCTCTCAATCCATCTTTAGATAAGGTGCTTACGATTATACCTTTATCAATAAATTGGCGAGAAATATCAATGCTAGATTCTAATAATCCTCCAGGATTACTTCTTAAATCAAGAACATATCCAGAAACTTTTTTTATTTCTAGATCTTTTAATGTATCTTTCATCTCTCTTGATGCATTAGCATTAAATTGTTTTAATCTTACGTAACCTATTAATACTCCATCTTTAGTTTCATTTATTTTGCTTGTCACTGATTTTATTTCTATCCTTTCTCTTAATAAAGACTTATAAAAAGAATTCCCATTTCTAAGGATTTCAAGTTTAACTTTTGTACCTTTTCTGCCCCTAATTAATTTAACTGCATCTTCAATATTCAACCCTTTAGTAGATACATCATCGATTGATAAAATCTTATCTCTAGCTTTAATTCCAGCCTCATAAGCAGGAGTTCCATCTATAGGAGAAATAATTATTAGAGAATCAGACTCTTTATCTTTAACAATTTGTATTCCTACTCCAGTTAATTCTCCTGAAGTATCTATTCTCATTTGATTAAATTCTTTAGGGTCTAGAAATCTTGTATATGGGTCATTTAAATTTGAAAGCATATCTCTAATAGCATCATAAGCTTCATTATTATCTGAATATTTTTTTGCTAAAAAATCCTTTCTTAAATTAATCCAATTAGATCTCTCAAATTTTCCGCTTGAATCAAGGAAGTCTCTGTATACAATCTGCCAAACGTGATCGATAACCTCTTTGTAGTTATTTTCTAAAATTGTCGCTTTTGAATGATTACTCACTAATATTCCAGAAAAAGTAGTCACTATTAAAAAGACAAGTTGCTTTTTAAATAAATTTTTTATCTTCAAGGGTCGGTACTAGGCACTATTTTTTTTATTAATTGAATTATAAATTAAAAATATGTTTAGGGATCAATCCATTTACCATCATCTTTAATCAGGCGAATTAAAGCATCAACTCCTTCATCCTCAGGTACTCTTTTTATCTCTTCTTTTCTTCTGTAAAGAGCAATTGTACCTTTACCTTTGCCTACATAACCGTAATCAGCATCTGCCATTTCTCCTGGACCATTTACTATACATCCCATTATTGCTATGTCTAAACCAGTCAAATGTGAAGTAGCATTCCTTACTTTGTCTACAACCTCCTCTAAATTAAAAAGAGTTCTTCCACAGCTAGGACAGCTGATATATTCAACCATTGTTTTTCGCAGTCCTAAAGATTGCAAAATTGAATAGCATACTGGAATCTCTTTTTCAGGTGCTTCAGTTAGAGAAACTCTGATGGTATCTCCAAGACCTTCGGCGAGAAGTGTTCCTATACCTGCTGTACTCTTAATCCTTCCATAATCTCCATCTCCTGCTTCAGTGACACCCAAATGCAAAGGGTAGTTATATCCTTCTGCATCTAATCTATCTGCAATCATTCTATATGCAGCTAACATCACTGGTGCTCTTGAGGCTTTCATAGAAATAATGATGTTATGAAAATCAAGCTCATCGCAGATTTTGACAAATTCCATTGCAGATTCTGTCATTCCTAAAGGTGTATCTCCATAAGTAAAAAGCATTCTCTCGGATAAAGATCCATGATTAACTCCAATTCTTAAAGCTTTATTCTCAGACTTTAAAACTTCTACAAGTGGAGTAAATCTTTTAAGAATTGTTTTTTTAATAGTCTCAAACTCAGCGTCAGTATATTCAGTCCTTGAAGGATCTGATTTCTCAAAAACAAATAATCCAGGATTAATTCTTACTTTATCAACATGTTTTGCAACCTCCATTGCAATTTTCATTCCATTGTGATGAACATCTGCAACTAATGGGGTATCTATATTATTTTTTATTAATTTTTCTTTAATATCCCCAACAGCCTTTGCATGAGCTAAAGAAGGAACAGTTAGTCTTACTATTTCACATCCGACTTCATGAAGTCTTTTAATTGCTAAATAAGAATTATCAACATCCATAGTATCTTCATTAATCATTGATTGAACTCTTACTGGATAATCACTACCAATTGCGATATTCCCAACCATTACTGTTCTAGTTATCCTTCTCTCAATATGAGTTGAATATCTCCTCGAGAGACTATTCACCTCTTTTGATTGAGTAAGTGACATTAAATTCTAGAAATTCAAAAAGACTTACCTAAATTATAAAGCATATAGTTTACTACTAACCTCCTTAAGATCTTTTAAAGTTAGATCATATGGTTTTCCAACCTCTTTTGAAGAGAATCTCAACAAATAAGAAGGGTGAAAAATAGTAATAATTTCTCTCCCATCTTTCTTAAACCATTTTCCTCTTGTCTTAGAAATTGGATTCTTTATTTCCAAAATAGTTCTCATAGCAGTCGAACCAGTTAAAATAATAAATTTTGGATCTACTAGTTTAATTTGCTGCAATAACCATGGTTTATGAATATTTATTTCTTTATTAGTTGGTTTTCTATTGTTTGGAGGACGACATTTAATTACATTGCAAAAATATACATCCTTTTGAAAGTTAATTCCTGCTTCTATTAATAGGCCATCTAACAATTTTCCTGATTTACCAACATAAGCTTCTCCCTCTATGTCTTCTTGAGCCCCAGGTGCTTCCCCAATTATTAATAAATTTGCGAATACATTACCTCTACTAATGACTAATCTTTTCAAAGCAACTTCAAGTTCAAAGCTTATAAATAATATTAAAACTAAAAATTATTAAAAATAAATATTAACTATATAATTCTTCACTCCACATTTTAATTTTTTAAAAAAGAAAATACGAAAATAAATTAAATTAAGAAAATGAACCAAATTTAACCAATCTGTGATACTTTTACTTATTCTTAATCTATTAATAAAAAAAATTTTTAAAAGTTATATTTAAAGAACTTTAGATCAAATGAGTGAAGTAAATTTATCAAAAAGAGCACTCTCTATTGAGCCTTCACTTACCCTGCAAATAAGTGCTAAAGCTAATCAACTCTCAAAAGAGGGTAAAGACATATGTAATTTAAGTGCTGGAGAACCAGATTTTGATGCTCCCGATGAAATATTAAAAGCAACAAGTAAGGCTATAATTGATGGATATACAAAATATGGTCCCGCCTCAGGAGATTTAGAACTTAGAAAAGCTATTGCAGAAAAACTTCAAAACCAAAACAATTTAAATGTTGAATTTGAAAATGTAATGGTAACAAATGGAGCCAAACAGGCGATTTATAATCTTTTCCAGGTTTTATTGAATGATGATGACGAAGTCATTATACCTGCTCCTTATTGGCTAAGCTATCCTCAAATGGTCAGATTGGCAGGCGGTAAGCCTGTCTTCCTAAATTCTTCTGCTGAAGATGGATTCAAAATAAATATACAAGAATTAAAATCTAAGATATCTTCAAAAACAAAATTTATAATTGTTAATTCTCCCAACAATCCGACAGGAAGAGTAATGCCAAAAGAAGAGTTATTACAAATTGCGGAAGTAGTAAGAAGAAATAAAAATATTAATATTCTTTCAGATGAGATTTACGAATTAATTCTTAAAAAAGAATTTAAGCATTTAAGTTTAGCTTCACTAGCACCTGACCTATTAGAAAGAATTTTTATAATTAATGGTTTTGCAAAAGGTTGGGCAATGACAGGCTGGAGAGTAGGTTATTTAGTAGGACAAAAAGATGTTATAAGAGCATCATCAGCCTTACAAAGTCAAAGTACAAGTAATGTTTGTTCCTTCGTTCAAAGAGGTGCTTTAAAGGCATTAAAAATAAATCAAGAATTTTTCTTAAAAATCAATAAACATTATGATCTAAGAAGAGAAATCCTTTATAAAGGTCTAAAAAATATAGAGGGATTATTTATATACCCACCTAATGGAGCTTTTTATGCATTTCCTAGATTACCAAATAATTCCATAACCTCCATAGATTTTTGCAAAAAAATTCTTAACGATTATGGTTTAGTGGTTGTGCCTGGAAAACCTTTTGGAGATGATCAATGTTTTAGAATATCTTGTGCCTCTTCAAAAGAAAAAATTCTTGATGGTTTATCAAGATTAAAGAAAGGTATCTCAAAATATTACTAATAATGAATAAAGATTTTTTCAATTTAAGAAAGATACTGTTAACGTCAGCGCTATTTTTTTCAACTTTCTATTCACCATTAAATGCAAATCCAAAAGTTTTAAAGCTTGGTGCAATTCCGGATCAAAATCAAGAGGTGTTAGATAAAAGATTTAATTTGTTTTCAAAAGAATTGTCCAAGAATTTAGGTGTAAACGTAAAGTACATTCCCGTTATTAATTATGTTGCTGCGGTTACTGGATTTAGAACAAATGATTTAGATTTAGTATGGTTTGGTGGTCTATCAGGAGTTCAGGCAAGATTACAAACTCCTAATGCAATTGTGATTGCTCAACGAGATATAGATAAAGAATTTAAAAGCGTTTTTATTCTGAATAAAAAAGTAAAACTTGATTCAATTTCAAATAAAAATGGACTTAAAAAGCTAAAAAATCTAAGATTTACTTTTGGTTCTGAAAATTCAACATCTGGAAGGTTAATGCCAGAATATTTCCTCAATAGTGCAGGAGTGAAAATAAAAGACTTTAAAGGAAAAAGAGCGGGCTTTAGCGGTAGTCATGATGCAACTATCGCTTTAGTTAATAGTGGAGCCTTTGATGCAGGAGCTTTAAATAAACAAGTGTGGGAAAACAATCTTAAAAATAATCCTAAAAGAACAAATAATGTAAATCTTTTTTGGATAACTCCTGATTATGTTGACTATCATTGGGTTGCCCAAGGAAATCTTGACAATAGATTTCGAGAAGGTTTTACTGAAGAACTTAAATCTACAATACTTAATTTAGATATTAAAAATACAGAGCATAAAAAGATATTAGATATGTTCAACGCAAAAAAATTTATAAAAGCAAAATCTAATGACTTTAAAAATATTGAGTCAATCGCGAGAAAATTAAAAAAAATCAGATGATTAATCCTCTTCTCGAATTAAAAGAGGTAAGCTATAAAAATAAAAATAATTTCACATTAAACAAGGTAAGTTTACGAATTAAATCGGGTGAAAAAATTGCCTTATTAGGCAAAAATGGTTCGGGTAAAAGTACTCTTATATCTCTTCTTAACGGAACACTCAAGCCTAACAAAGGTAGTGTCAAATTATTTAATACAGAATTTGATAAATTAAACTTATACCAAAAAAGTAAGATCTCAACTATCTGGCAAGATTTAAGATTAATAGAAGATCTATCAGCAGAACAAAATGTTAATTGTGGACTTCTAGGAAAACAAAGTTTCTTATTTGCTTTTAAGAATTTACTAAATATAAGTTCTTTTAATAAAGCTCATCAATATATGCAAGTTTGTAATCTTAAGGAATCTATTTTTTCCAAAAAAATAGGAAAAATATCTGGAGGCCAAAAACAAAGAGTTGCTATTGCAAGATCATTAGTTCAAGAGTCAGATATCCTACTTGCTGATGAGCCTTTTAATAATTTAGATCCAAAACTAACTTCTAATATTAAAAATCTATTATTAATTACTAAAAACAAAAATAAAATAAAAGTTCCTAACACTACTTTAATTTCTATGCATAGATTAGATTTATTAGATGGTTTTAATAGAATTATTGGAATGAAAAATGGTGAAATATTATTTGATTTAGAGAAAACAAAATTAAAAAAATTTCATTTAAATAAGATTTATTAAGTAATTGAATAAATTAAAATTAAATTCTTCTTCAATAACTTTTATACCAATACTAGTCTGTATACCTATAGCCTATGAACTATTTATTAATTTTCATATTGGAGGAATTGAATTACTTAAAGAATTTATTATTTCCGCCTTAAATCCAAAAATTAATAATGAAATCATTTTCACATTAGTAAAAAGATTAAATGAAACTATTTTTATTGCATTTTCTAGTTGGCTAATAAGTATGATATTTGGGATTATTTTTGGAATATTATCTTCAGAAATTTTTTTTAAAATATTAAATTTACCTATATTTTTAAAGAGATTTTTAAATTTATTTTTAACTTTTATGAGATCGATTCATGAAATGATTTGGGGACTTATATTAATGCAAATATATGGTATTAATTTTTCAATTGGGATAATAGCTATTTGCATTCCTTATATTGCAATAAATGCAAAAGTTTTTAGTGATCAAATAGAAAATATTAACCTTAAAACTGTCGAATCAATTAAACAAATTAATGGTAATAAATATTCCACTTTAATAACATTAGTTTGGGCTCCAGTGATAGAAACCTTTAAAAATTTTGGGTTATACCGATTTGAATGTGCAATAAGAAGTACAGCAATTTTGGGATTGTTTGGAGTTGGGGGAATAGGCACAAGTATATTTTTATCCTTTCAAACTTTGAATTTCCGAGAGCTATGGACTTATCTTTGGGGATTAGCTTTTTTAATTATCATCTCAAAAGAACTATTAAACAAATTTAACCTCTCTAACTCTTCTAAGAAATTTTTGACATCCATTGTAATAGCTTTATTTTGTATTGGTTTATTTTCTTTATCTTTCTTTGTTTATTTTATATTTTATAAAAATGGAATACCTTTTAATTCAATCAATAATCTTTTGATATCAAACCTTAATTTTAATTCATATGATTTTTTAAAGCTATTATTAGAAACAATAGTTTTATGTCTTTTATCTACTGGAATAGCTATAAGTTTTCCTCCCATTTTTATATTGATTTTAAATAATCAAATAGGAATTACAATTATCAGAATAATCTCATTTTTATTTCGTTTAATACCACCGCCTGTATTAATTCTATTACTCTTAATGTTTAATGATCCTTCAATATCTTTAGCAGCAATAACATTAGGGTTACATAACGCAGCAATAACAAGCAAATTACTTTTGGCGAATTTATATAACCAAGATAATAAACAATATATTGCGATGAAATCATTAGGAATTGCAAAGAGGTCTAGTTGGCTTTTCGGATCATTTGTTAAACAAGCAAATAGTTACTTAGCATATTGTGCTTATAGATCCGACATCATAATTCGAGAAACAGCTATTCTGGGAGTAATTGGAAGTGTTGGTTTAGGTTGGCAACTTAAAGAATCATTGAGTTCATTTGCATGGGAGGAAGTCTTAGTAATTTTGATTGCTTATAGCTCAATTGCAATAATTGGAGAATTAATAAATGGTAAAATCAAAAGTAATCTAACTTGATTAGTAATAAAAATCTTCTTAAATCAAGTGAAATAATTTAAAGGAACCTAGTGCCTGTTTTACCAAAACAATTGGTTGTAATTGGAGATAGTTCAGTATATGGATGGGGGGATACTGAAGGAGGAGGGTGGTGCGAGAGACTTAGAAAAGATTGGTCAAAATATCATGATTTTCCAATTATTTATCCTCTAGGGGTAAGAGGAGATGGAATTGAAAAGGTTTCTTTACGTTGGGAAAAAGAATGGTCTTCAAGAGGTGAAACAAGAAGAAATAAACCCAAAGCTATCCTCTTGAATGTGGGTCTTAATGATACTCCAACAATTGGACAAAAAAATGGTCGGCACCAATTAGAGATAAATGGATTCGAGTATGGACTAGAAAGATTAATTTTTAAAATGAAGTCCCAAACTCAAGTTTTTGTAATTGGGCTTACCCCAGTTAATGAAAACAAAATGCCATTTGCTGGATGTTTATGGTATTCAAATGATTTCTGTCATTCTTATGAAAGAAGAATGGAAGAAGTCTGTATAAATCAAAATGTCCCTTTTCTGCCAACTTTTAGAGAAATGTACTCAGATATTAGAAGTAAGAATTGGATAACAGAGGATGGTATACACTTAAATGCGCATGGACATCTTTGGATTTATCAACGTCTTAAAAGTTGGGATATTCTTAAGAAGTGGAAGGAATCCTAATTTTGAAAAATGGTAATTTAATTAGAAATTTTGAGATAAAAAATTAGAACAAAAATAGCAATTATAGAAGAAATACTTGTTTGAATAGAATTTACAAACTCATTACTTAATTTATATTTATCTTGAAATTTAGCTCCAATAAAACTTTCAGAAATTGTTGCTA
This sequence comes from Prochlorococcus sp. AG-686-O05, assembly GCA_003210235.1. Taxonomy (GTDB): domain Bacteria; phylum Cyanobacteriota; class Cyanobacteriia; order PCC-6307; family Cyanobiaceae; genus Prochlorococcus_A. Next base: position 10,727 of record QCVV01000001.1, read on the forward strand.
AAAAACCAGAAATTGCAACTATCAAAAATTGATATTTTGTTGAGATAATATTTAAAATAAACATTATTAATGACATAAATATTGCCCCTAAGGCACTTGCTGCTGTCCCTTCTAAACTAATTCCTCCTTCCGTTCCACTTTCAACTTTTCTAAACGAGGTAATTAGATATGTATTCCTACCAAATCTTTTTCCTATTTCACTACCAAAAGTATCTGCCAACTTTGCAGCAAAACTTGCAGCAAAACCAATTTTGTAAAAGATTAAATTAGTAAAATTCAATTTAACCATTATTGCAAAAAACAATCCTGTCGCAGCCGAACCCCAAACATTTTCAGGACCTCTTTTACCACCTCTTTTTTCAGCTATCCCTTTTTTATTTTTAAATTTATAACCAATTTTTGTGACAAGAGATCCAAGTAATAAATAAATTACAACAGAGCTCCAACCTTGCCATGAAAAACATCCCCATAAAATAGACCCTAATACCCCAGCACTTATCCACCCCCCTTTTGTCATTAATGGAACTCTAAAAAACAAAGAAATTAGAATAAAATTAATTAAAAAACCAAGTAAAAAATCATTAGAAAGTAAATTCATTTTTTTTAAAGAATTAATTTGAGATCATTACGCCATTGACTAAGAATTGAAGTTGCATTAACAGTAGCTGTTGAAGTTCTTAAAATAGTTTCTGAATGTTTTACAAAGGCAATTTTATGTTTTATAAAAAATTCAATTTCAACTTTGGACCATCCTCCTTCCGGTCCAATCACATTCCATAAAACTTCTCCTTTTTTATCCAAAAGATTTTGCTTTTTTTTTAACCAATGATTAAAATTATCAGAACTATCATCTCTTGTAACAGATACTGAAATAATATCTTTATTTTCTATAGAATTTATCCAGTCGAATACATTAATGTCACTCAAAATATATGGTCTCCATAATCTCTCACATTGTTCAACAGCTTCATTAATAATAGAATCCCATCTTATAAGTTTATTTGAGAAGTTGGTATACTTCTTAACCTGTCTATCTGAATTCAAAGGTTGTATAAAATCAATTCCTATTTCAGTACACATTTTCAGAATATCTTCAAAACCATTTTTAGGGATAACAACAGCTATTCCTAATAAAATTTTTTCTTTTTCTTGAAATAAATAAGGATTATTAATATTGTTTATCTTTATAAAATTGTCCTCTAAGTTTATAGCTTTCCATAATGAACCTTGGCCATTAGTGATAAATATTTCTTTACCAATTTTTATTCGCATTACTTTATTTATATAGCGCGCTTCATTATTTGTAAGTTTTAAATTATTATTCTTGTTATTAATTATTCTTTCATTCTGTATAAATAATCTTGTTAAATCATCCATATATATAAATCAATTTTTAAAAACCAAATCTTCATGTTCTTCAATCGACCAATCACTATTTTCTCCCCCGATTATTAATTCATCAATTTTTACATAATTATTAGATATCTCATCTAACGCATTTATTAAAATATCAATAGAAAGGGAATCTGAAGTCCCAAAATCAACCCAACTTCTTGACCACAAATTTTGATATTCCATAACTCCTAAATTATGCATCAAGGCAGGTAGGGTAGATTCTTTTTGTTCATTATCGTATGACATCCAACTTAAATCGGAACCCTCTTCATGAGTTTGTAAATTTTCAGAATTAAAACCGCCTAACCTTCCTAAAACATACCAACTATCAAAAACTCCATCTAAGTAGTTTTTTTCTGCTTCAGTAGGTATTTCAAAGAATTTTATCCAAATCCAACAATTAAAAGGATCAACTTCCCTAAATACGATATTCATTTTTACTGTTATTTTTTTTTAGATCTATAGTTATTATAAGTTGATAATTCAAAGTTTAAATTTTATACCAACAACTAAATTAATAATGCTTGATTTAAAAGACATTACTTATCAACCTCAAACAGGAAATAAAAAAATAATAGATGGTATTAGTTTCAATCTTCATGAAAATGAAATTATATTAATTTGTGGTAAAAGTGGTTCGGGGAAAACTACTCTATTGGAAATAATGAGTGGACTAATTACTCCTCAGAAAGGAAAGATTACTTGGAAAAATAAAAATATCACTGCAAGGCAAAGAAGATGGATAAGTGGAGTAGTATTCCAATTCCCAGAAAGATACTTTTTAGGAACAACCATTGGAAAAGAATTAAAAATTGGTTATAAATCATTGAGAGAAAAAAATATAGAGCAAGTTTTAAAAAAAGTTGGGCTATCAGATATTAATCTTACTCAACCTCCTGAAAAATTAAGTGGTGGTCAACAGAGAAGATTAGCTGTAGCAGTTCAACTAATGAGAAATCCAACTATCCTTTTACTTGACGAACCAACTGCTGGGCTTGATTGGTCAATGAAAAATGATGTTAAGAATTTAGTTCTCAATCTCAAAAATAAAAATACAATAATTATCGTTACTCATGAACCCTCATTATTTGAGGGGATACCGTCTAAAATATTAGTTCTTGAACAAGGAAAGATTAAGGAATTAACGAAAGAAAATTATGGGGGATAAAATTGTACGCGCAACTGCGGCTAATGGTGGAATAAGGTTAGTTGCGGTATTAACAACAGATGCATCAATGGAAGCGAAAGAAAGGCATGGATTGTCTTATCTAACTACCTCTATTCTAGGGAGAGCTTTCAGCGCCTCTCTTCTTTTAGCAAGTTCGATGAAAGTAATGCATGGGAGAGTCACTTTAAGAGTAAGATCTGATGGACCTTTAAAGGGATTACTTGTGGATGCGGGTAGAGATGGGAAAGTTAGAGGTTATGTAGGAAATCCTAATTTGGAATTAGATTTAGTCAAAACCAAGTCAAATCAATATTCATTTGATTTCACCAAAGCATTAGGGACAGGCTATTTAAATGTTATTCGGGATAATGGTTTTGGAGAACCTTTTACCAGTACTGTTGAATTAGTTAATGGAAATATTGCTGAAGATTTAGCATCTTATTTATATCATTCTGAGCAGACTCCTTCTGCTGTATTTATTGGGGAAAAGATTCAAAATAAAAATATTATTTCTAGCGGAGGATTGTTAGCTCAAGTTTTGCCAAAAAAAGAAACTGATCCCTTATTAGTTTCGCGGCTCGAAGAAAGATGTAAAGAAATTAATTCTTTTAGTGAAGACTTATTTAAATCAAAAGATAATCTTCTTTCACTAATAAAAAATATATTTCCAGATATTGACGATAAATCAATTTCCGAGAAAGCTCGAACTCAAGAAGTTAGATTTGAATGTAGGTGCTCTAGACAGAGAAGTTTAAATGCAATGAAAATGCTTGATAAAAAAGAGTTAGAAGATATTTTAATTAAAGAAGGAAAAGCTGAATTAGTTTGCGAATTCTGTAAGAATAAATATCTTATAAATTCTGAAGAGATTAGAGAGATGATTAAAAATTAATTTAAAGGAATATTACTCCTATCCACAAAATTATCATCGCTGGTAAACTTTGAATTTTTTGAATTGATAAAGAGTTATTAGATATTTCCTGAATAAATGAGTTAGTTTCAAATAAACCTCCAAATATTAATCCTATTGAAAGAAATGTCACACTCCATCCAAGAGAACTAATAAACTTTTTACCTGATTTAATTTGAATATAAGTAAGGATTAAAGTTGAAATAGAAAGCAGAAGTCTATTGTAAGAATCAGGACTTATTAAAAGTATTATCAAAAATAATAATCCAACAGATAATTTGATTGAAAGATTATCAAAAGATGGTGGGGTTATTTTGGGAAGGCTATACTCGTTTGACTTGTTACCATTATTATTTAAATTTTTTATTTTTGATAAAAGCGGGAAATCATTATTAATGAGTTTGTTAATTTGTTTCTCTTTCTTAGACGCATTTTGAGCTTCGAAACTAACATTCCCTGACTGCCTTGCTTTCAAACTACCCATTAACAATTGATCAAAAGATGATTCTATTTTTGCCTTAAGTAGTAGATCTTCTCCAGCCTCTTTAACTTTAAGATCTCTTGCTTTTTGTATATCTTCAAAATCGGCACCCTCGTCAATACCTAATATTTCATAGGGAGTTTTATCGGGATTATTTTTGCTTTTATTTGAATCCAATTGTTTTTTACGATATTTATAGATTAACTAATTTTATTATCCAATAGGACTTTATAAAACAATTGGTTCCACTCCACTAACAACAGGTGCTACTTTTTTTAAATCTAAATTCTCATTATCTTCAATAAATTGATTAAGATTCCACTGATTTTTAAAAAGAATCACTGGCCTGTTCCAGCAATCCTTTACTACTTTGCAATTAAAGATCCTTCCTAATTCGTCAATAGCTGACCATCCATCTGTAACCCATCGTGCCAATTGGTATGGCATAGATTCAAGATTGGCATCTACACCATATTCATTTTTTAATCTATGAATAACTACTTCCAACTGTAATTGTCCAACAGCTGCAAGGATAGGATCTCTTTTGCTCTCATCAAAGTCATAAAGTATTTGAACAGCACCTTCCTCACGAAGTTCGTTTACTCCCTTCCTAAAGTTTTTAAATGCTGAAGGGTTTGGATTTCTAAGCCAACTAAATATTTCAGGACTAAAGGAGGGTATACCCTCATATTCAAGATGAGTGCCTGTATATAAAGTATCTCCGATAGAAAACATTCCAGGGTTATTAAGTCCAATTACATCACCAGGATAGGCATCATCAACTACTTCTCTTTCTTGACCAAATATTTTCTGAGGTCGAGATAATCTAATAGTTCTTCCTGTTCTAGAGTGTTTGACTGACATATCCTTTTCAAATTTTCCACTACAAACTCTTATAAAAGCAACTCTATCTCTATGCTTTGGATCCATATTTGCCTGTAACTTAAATACGAAACCGCTAAATTCATCGCTCGCAGGCTCAATATCTCCTTTATTACTGTTTCTTGAAGTTGGTTTTTGAGCCATTTTTAAAAAACTATCTAAAAAGGGTCTTACCCCAAAATTTGTCATCGCCGAGCCGAAGAAAACAGGAGTAAGTGAACCATTAAAAATTTCTTCTTTTTCTAATTTCGAACCTGCCTCATCAAGGACCTCGAGCTCTTCAAGAGAGATATCAAGTAATTCTTTCTCTACATATTTTGAAAGTTCTTTATCATCTAAACTCATTCTTTTCTCATTTGACTGTTTCCCTCTAACAGCTTTATCAAATAAAATAACTTCTCTTGTAAATCTATCAATAACTCCTCTAAATTCCTCACCTATACCAATCGGCCAATTAACCGGCAAAGTATTTAAACCAAGCTCTGATTCAATTTCATCAAGCAAAGAAAAAGGTTCTCTGCCTGGTCTATCCATCTTGTTAATAAAAGTAAAAATAGGTATTTTTCTCATTCTGCATACCTCAAATAATTTTCTTGTTTGAGGTTCTAATCCTTTAGCGGCATCTTCAAGCATTACAGCATTATCTGCGGCAGCTAAGGTTCTATATGTATCTTCAGAAAAATCTTTGTGACCTGGAGTATCCAAAAGATTTATTACTGATCTTTCATATTCAAACTGCAAAACAGTTGAAGTAATTGAAATACCTCTTTGTTTTTCAAGTTCCATCCAATCAGAAGTTGCTTTCCTTTGATTACCTCTTGCTTTTACTGCCCCTGCTTGCTGTATAGCGCCTCCATACAAAAGAAGTTTTTCAGTGAGAGTTGTTTTACCAGCATCAGGATGTGAAATAATCGCAAAGTTCCTTCTTTTATTTACTGCCTCTAAGATATTTTTATTATTAAAGTTTTTAGTACTTGAACTCATTAAATTCTATTTTAACAATTCCACTAAGTCTAAACCTTACCATAAATGACTAAATATTGATCACCTTCTTCGAATACTTCTAAAGAGGATAATTTATTCTCAAAAATAAAATCTTTTAATTCTTTTGAAGTGTAAGAAGCCTTTAATGATGCGTAATAATCATTAGTCAAAATTTCGTTATATTTCTCCCCACATTTTTCTTTTAAATATAAGGCTGATTGTTTATCAATCGGTCTTTTCAGATCTTTATGAAAATTTATCGTCAAATCACTTGATAATCTCTTTATGCAATTAAAAAAATCATCTAGATAAGTAATATGGTGAATTAGACTGTTGCTTACTAATAAACTTATATTTTTTTCGAAAGAAATATCACTTGATTTAAGGCTTTTTATATCTGCACAAATGTAACTCAAATTTTTTAATCGACTCCTACTTAAGGAATTCTTTTTATTTAACTCAGCTATTCGAATCATCTCTTTGGAGCCATCAATACCAATAACATTGGCATTAGGCCATTTAGTTGATAACTTTTCAGAAATATTGCCAGGTCCGCATCCTAAATCAACAATTAATTCTTTTTCACTCAAATGAATATTATTTTTAATCAAGTAATGATTTATTTGACTAATAAGATTATTCTCTCCCTCTGAAAAGTCAGCTTTAGCATAAGAATCAACTTGGTCTTGTCTTTCCATTAATTCAGGTTCAACAGTTCTTTCCATAAACTTCCGTGAACAAAGATTTCATAATAAACATATTTTTACACAAACCGTTAAATAGTGGTAAGAATAGTTGCAGACGCCACAGGTAGAGTTATTCTTCCTATACGGGTAAATTTACATACTTTTTTTATCGTGACAATTGCACCAAATAAAGCTTCCTCCGAGAGCAATTCTAATAATCTTAGAAAAGATGACTTTCCAAAAACAGCTCCTGCTGCTTATCCTGTCTTCTTTAGGTCATATAGCAGAAAGACAGTTTCCGGGAAAAGAGAAAATTGGAGTGAAGTTGGAGAAAGAAATTTATCTGGATTAAAAGAATTAGGAAAACTCTCTGATCAAGAATTGATGTTAATGAGAGAAATGCAGAGCAACCAAAAGGCTCAACCATCTGGAAGATGGTTATGGATCGGAGGGACCCCATGGATTAATAAAAACCAGAATTTTTCAGGAGCGTATAATTGTACATCGACAAATTTAATTGACTGGGAAGCTTTTGCCTTAATGATGGATTTAGCAATGATGGGTTGCGGCACAGGAGCAATAATAGAGCCCCATTTTATAAATAAGCTTCCAACAGTAAAAAATAAAATAACTATTAAATCAGTAAGCGAAGTAGGAATAACTCCTAAAGACCAAAGGAACGAAAAGTCTTCTTTAGAAATTAAAGGCAAAGATATTTTTATAAAAGTTGGGGACAGCAGAAGAGGCTGGGTAGATAGTTATAAATATCTTCTTGAAGCATCAAGCAATAAAAGTCTTGAGAAAGAAGTTAATGTTCATATTGACTTAGAGGATATTAGGCCAGCAGGAGAATCATTAAAAGGTTTTGGAGGTATGGCGAATCCTATTAAATTAAAGGATCTGTACGCTCGAGTTGCATCTCTTTTAGGAAAAGCAATTGGTAGAAAGCTAAATACAGTAGAGTGTTGCTTACTAATCGACGAGGCGGCTGTAACAATAGTTGCAGGCAATATAAGAAGAAGTGCAGGTATGAGGCAGTTTGCATCTAATGACAAAGAAGCAGCATCAGCTAAAGAGAATCTATGGAGTCAAGACGAAGACGGTAATTGGAGAATCGATCCCGAAAAGGACGCTCTTAGAATGGCAAATCATACAAGGGTTTATCATACAAAGCCCTCTTATCAAACAATTCTGGATGCTGTAACCAAGCAATTCCATTCAGGTGAAGGAGCAATTCAATTTGCACCAGAAGCAATAGCAAGATCAAATGCAGATATTTTGAACGAAGAAGATCTCAAAAATGAATTCATAGAAATATATTCAGAACAAGGTAAAGAAGAAGCAAGAAAATGGATTAATCTTAATTACGGACCTTTTTCTGAAGAAGAACTAGATCATAGAATGAGTAGATATGGACTTAATCCTTGCGGAGAAATATTAGGCAACGATTTTCATTGTAACTTGGCCGAAGTTCACCTAAATCAGATTGACCCTGAAAATATTGAAGAACAAAAAAAAGCTTTTAAAGCTGCAGCACTTTCAGTAGCATGTTTGCTAAATCATGAATTTGAAGTTGAGAGATATAGAAAAAGCAGGGAGTATGATCCTATTGTGGGTGTTAGTTTTACAGGATTATTTGATTTCTGTGTACATGCCTTTGGAACCCCTTGGTTAAAATGGTGGGAGGCTGGGAGACCTGATAACGATGAAGGAAAAGAATTTAAAAAGCAAGAAGCTAAATTCTTAGATTCATGGAGAAAAACTGTAAAAGAAACTGTTTGGGAATACTGCGACAAACATAATCTCAGAAGACCTAATAGGTGCACAACAGTTCAACCTGCCGGCACCAAAAGTCTTTTAACAGGGGCAGCTCCTGGATGGCATCCACCTAAAGCACAAAGATTTTTAAGAAGAATAACTTTCAGAAAGAACGATCCTATTGCTTTAGCTTGTATGGATTATGGTTACTCTGTTGTTCCATCTCAATCTGACAAAGACGAGAAAGGCTGCTTGCTTGATAATCCATTTGATCCAAGATGTACTGAATGGCTAGTTGAAATACCAACTGAAGTAAGTTGGGCCAATATAGAAGGAGCAGATCAAATAGATATAAATAACTTCTCTGCCCTTGCACAATTCGATTTTTACATGCAAGTTCAAAAGTTTTATACAGAACATAATACTTCTGCAACAGTAGAATTCAGAGAGAGTGAAATTGAAGACTTAGCAAAAGCAATACATAGTGCAATAGAAAATAACGAAGGTTATATTTCTGCAGCATTATTAGCTCGTTTCAGTGCAAATGCTACATTTCCAAGATTACCTTTTGAACCTATAAGCAAAGAGGAATATTTATCTTTGCAGGAAAAAGTAACTGAAAGGAAAGTAAATAATGATTTCTTTGATGCACTTAATAAATATGATATTGGAGAACTCTCCGAAGCAGGTCCAGCTGGTTGTGATTCAGATAAGTGTTTACTTCCGTTAGCCAAACCAGAAAATTAAATATTAAATTATTTGTAAATTTTGGAAGTTTTTGTTTATAGAAATTCAATTTATAGCTACATCTTAAGTAGGTATATAAATTGACTATGACATTAAGCTTAAATATTGGTAATTTTTTTAATGATTCATCCACTCATGCTTTAGTTGACGAGCTCAGGAAAAGAAACACAGAAGAATCAATTTTAGAATTTGAAGAGAAATTTAACTCTACCAACGAAAAAAATCTACATATTTACATATGTAGATTCCTAAAAAATAGATCTATATCACGAGCGTTAGCTTCAAAGTGGCTAATTACAATGATTAACGACAAAGAGTCAAAAATTAATTCCCTGAAAAATTAGATACTTAAGTTAGAGCAGAAAGCCTCCAAAGAGCTATTCCAAAAATTGAAACACCCATTATTAAAGTAAAAGCCAAGGCATTAACCACTTGAACCTTCTCAGTCATAACATTCGCAAATGGAAGTAACTGAGCATACAAAGGTTTCTCTACAACAACTGCAGCTTTTTTACTAGGAGATTTCTTGTTTCTTGAGAACATAAAGCAACGTTATAATCATCTGAATTTTACATTTAAAAAGTAAAATTATTAACAATAAATAGATAAATTGAACAAAATGTAACCTGCAAAAAAATTTATTTTATTTCAAATAAAATTTCAAGAGAAAAAAACCTCAAAATAGATAATTCATGATTATAAAAATATTTCGAAAACAACTTAGACAAAAAAAATTCTTATGTGCTAATATAAAAATGTAGCAAAGACTACCAAAACGTTCAACTTGTAATGATACAAGCCGCAAATCGACCTTAGCCATGGAACGGGGACTTGGGCGAAACCGGAGAAAATAGATGACACTTATCTACAGAGGACAAAAATACGTCCAAAGTAAAGTAGCTGCAAAGAAACAGCATACTGAACTAACTTATAGAGGTAAATCTTACACAAGTTAATTCTCTAAATAACAATAAAAAGGGCTACATGATGTGGCCCTTTTTTATTGATTAATGTATTAGATAATAATCATGTCACTAATCATCAAAAATCTTACAATGAGAATTTGTAGGATGCAAAATACATTCCTCATCCCAGTACTTATTAAAAGTGTCTTTTGGTAATTGATAATTAAAATCGTGCATCCTCCATACATCATTCAATGAATTATTGAGGATAGTAAAGGGTGTTGTAAGTTTCATAACCTTCCTTTGTAACTAGCTACTCTTTAAAACGAGTTCTAATATGAAGTCAAGCGAAGAAATACTCAATTCTTCTTTCAAACAATGATATAGGATGATTTAATATTAAACCTTAAGAGGAAAATTATGACAGAGGAAAAACCTCTATTTAAAGCTCCTTATGATATTAAAGATGTAAGCGCTCTCTTTGCAATAGTAGCCTTTGTTTTAATTATTGCTGCCATAGTTGGTAATAATTTATTTGGGATATTTCAGCAAAATGTTAATTTTGGCTAATTCATTTTGATAATAAGTAATCCAATATCATCTTCATTGAAAAAACAAGACCATATTCTTTATTTCTTTTATGAATATAAATATCGAGTAATAACCCCCATATCCCTTTTTTGTTAAATTTTAATTGTATAGATTTATTAATAGAAACAAGTCATATCAAGCGATCTAGTATTTTTACTTATTGAAACTAATAAATTCTTCTCATAATATAAACGGAATTTATAAAAGGTTTATTTTATGAGTATTCAAAGAAGTCAGAATTATAAAAGGCAGTCAAAAAGTAATTCAGAATGGCTAGATGAAATGATTAATATCATTGATAGAATGAAAAATAAACTTTAGGTCGTAATCATAATGGGATTCCCACATTGCCCTATTTGTGTAGCTCTAGCATTATTCACCTTTTGTGTAGTGGTCACTCGAAGCTATATGTTCTTTTTTCTTTATAACGAGTCAGTAAAAAGCAGATCTTATCTTTTACCTATTTGGATACAAACATAAATTGTTTCTCAATCCGTGCTGAATCAAAATTGGTTGATTAATATCTAATGTTCATTTTGAGCTGTTAAAAAAGCTAATAGATTATCTCAAAACTTTTACATAAGAATACATAACTAATAAAGAACTTTGAAGTAAAACTTTAATCCTTGATAGCCATCTGCCAGTAGGGATAATTTATACTTGATTTTTCTCTAATTAATTGTAATTTTCTAGAATTTATTTTTACAACTATTCCGTCAGTTGGATAGTCAGTAAATAGTTTTTTTATCTAACCATTGTTTACTAAAGATTTGGACTTGGCTTGTGTAATTACAGCTTTTAATGTCTGGGGTGTTGAAGCCAAGTTTTTTAAGATATTGAATGGTTTCGTATTGATTAAGCTTTCCATTAATAATTTGGAAACCGCAAAAGCTGATACCTTCTGGAGACCCTGCTGCAGCTCGGACGAAGCCTGATGCAATTCTTTGGGAAAAGTTGGGAGATCTATTTGGAGTGAAAAGTTCGCCTCTAATTTGCATAATTCCTGAAACAGAAAGTTTGAGGGGTATGTCTTGAATTTCAGCAATTTTGTTTGTGACATCTATACCTTTTCTAGAAATGGACTTTTCTAAAGTGCCATCTCTGTATTGCAAAGCAATAGCAATGCCATTAATCTTAGGTTCTATTAACAATTGAGTATCCGGTAGCAATCCTTCTAAAAATTCATCAATAGAATTCTTTTTTAATGAAGGTAATGGGAGAGATCTTTTATTAGTGAAGTAATCACAATCAGGCTATATTCTTAAAAGATTTTTTTCTTACTGATCAAATTGTTTATCTGTAATTAAAGCATTGCCTATTCTGTAATTGTGGTCGTACCATTTGAGTCTCTCTTCAAGATATGTTGTCATAATTTATTGTCTCCTTTAATGTCAAATATTTCTTGAAAACTAGATTGATATCTAGTTATCTCAATAGATTTCATATAAAATTCTACATGTGTTTCAGAAAAGGTTTCTAAAAAATAATCACCTTTTGTTATAATATTAAAGTTAAAAATTTAATATTTTTTGCCTGGAGAGGTGGTCGAGTGGTTTAAGGCTCTAGTCTTGAAAACTATTTCTTGTTTAAGCTATATCAAAGGTTCTGGCTATATATTTGAAACGTGGACTAATAATGTTGACTAATTTCTTCTGGGTAATACTTTCTTAGTTTACTTATTTCTAAATATTTTGATCTTGCATAGTTATTTGAACAACTACATTTTTTATAAGGTTCATCAGTGAAGAGATATTTAGCTTTAGCGTAATCATATTTAGCTAAATACATATCTGGAAAATTCTTGATTTGAAGAATGAGTATTACTTTCATATCTTCAAAAAATTTTATGAGTTTTAAAATCATGTATGTTTTTTTATAGAAAAAGAGACTTATAAATTTAAGTCCCTTTTTTTTAGACGTAATAAGTTAAAGACGTTTCATACGACCATTTTCGGTAGAGCCAAAATTATTAATTGCAACAAATGCAACCACTAATCCGAGGAAGACTTTACCGGCAAGCTTAATGTTATTTTCCATAGCTGCTTTCACTCTTTAATAATCCCATGAGGCTTTTATAACTCTTCCAGAAGGATTTCTGGAAAGAGCAGTTCTTTTTGCCTGTTCAAGACTCCCTGCTTCGACAGTTGTTGTGTGAATTCGGCCTGCAATGTTCAGACTTACTTTGTATCTCATAATAAAACTCCTTTAAAAATAAAAATTTGGATGAGGCCTACTATTTATTCGTTGGCCATTAAGGTCTTCGATGGTAGTTTCCGTAAGAGGGACTACCAACGGAGTATCGTGTCAACATCATCACGCCAAGAGAGATGTATAAAAATCTTTTAAGATGTTTATTCATAGTTAAGAAACTACTTCGTACGAAAGAACAACAGCTCCTGGACAACGCGATAGCACTATGCCCTTAGCATCAGAAATTCGCTTACAATGAACAGTTTCGTAAAAAGTTCCATTCCCCATAGTTAGGTGAAATCTCACGGACATAATAAACTCCTGTTGTTAAAATTTTGGTTTACAGAAGGACTATAGCAGTCCTTTTAAAGAAAAATATTATTAAAGGTCCTTTTTATGAGAATGAAGATATTTCAGCTATAGTAGTGATAGTAACATCGATTCTTCTAATATCCTGATTATTATTAAAAACCTTCTTAGAGAATAAGAGTGATAAATACAACCTCAAAGTCCTTTTAAATAAAAATTTATTATTATATAGTAACTATAAAGAAATCCTTAAAAATTGTTTTTTAACTATTGAAAAAAATATTTCCTGTTTTTAAATTTATCTATTGCCTTTAAACATTATTTTTTATTTAAGTTTTAATTATTTTTTTGAGCGGTTTTGTACAGATACATTTTTAGGAGTAAAAATATAAACACCTTTTTTTATTTCCATTTTTTTTGCTTTTATTCCATAAATTCCACCTAAAAGAAAATTAAATTCTTCTGGTATATCGTTTTCATCAAAATTAAATTGGCCAAAGTCGCAAATAACGCACTTCCCTTCCTGAAGATAATCTATTACTTTTTCGCCTTCATTAGAATCACATAACTTCAAGACTACAATTTTAACTTCTTTTTTAGCATTTTCTTCCCTCATATACTTTCTTAATTTACTTAATTCATCAGGCTGGATTAAGGATTCATTTTGTAATTCTCTTTTAATAAATTTTTCATCTTTATTTGATTCTTCACCCAAATCTTTAGAAATTTCGATCAATGAATTTAAATCTTTTAAAATTTCATTGCTTAACTTCTCACCATTATTATGGTAAATATCTTTTATTTTGAAAATTATTTCGTCAAAACTAACAACATATTTCTCAAATTTATCTCTTTCAAGGCATAATCTTCTAAGCGTGCTTGCCTTATCAGAATTATAATAATTGGCTATTTTTTCTAAAGTTTCATACTCTGGCTTATTTAAGTGTACTTTTACCTGATATTCTCTTTTCCCACCCGTTGGAATAACTTTTGGCATCAAATTAAAATATAAGGACTCAGTCCCTCTTTAAATAATTTAAACGTATTTAAACATTAGGTCAATACAACACTTCTATATTATTTCCTATCCTTTTTTTTTTATTAACCAATAAGGGGATTGACTTTTTTTAAAAGGACTATATCTTATACTCAAATCGTTAAAAGGACTATAAACCTTTTATTCTTTGAATGATTTTTTGAATCACCATTAGGTGATTTGTGTTTATCTAAATTTTATAAGTCATGATTGAAGACCTTCCACCAAGAAAAATCTCACAAATTGAGAGCGTTAGATTGACGTTGTCTATTCATCATTCAAAAAATGACCTAAAAAAAAGATGGGGAGAACTTTCTCCTGAAATACGTAAATCAATTAGAGAAGAATGGGGAAATTATTTAAATGATTCCTATCCATTTGAGACAGGAAGTGAAGGGCATTTCATATTTGCAGATTTCTACAACTCAATTTAAAACACCTATATTTAATGAATAGATTTTTTCAATTTAATGATCTCTATGACAAGGCAGAACAATTCTATGAGAGAAAGTTATATTTAATTTCTTTAGAATATCTAAATAGGGCATTATCATTTGAGTTACCTATTTCTATTACTCGTTTAAGCAAAGCTTTTGCATTAAGAGGACTAGTAAGAATGCAGTTAAATCAATACCTAGCTAGCATAATTGATTTTAATAAAGCAATTAATCTAAATCCCAGGGATGCGTCACTTTATTATTATCGACATTTATCTCACTCAGTTTTATCTCAATATGATGAAGCAATTGAAGATTGTAAGAAGTTAGTTTTCTTAGAACCCGAGGATGAAAGTCACAAAGAAAGTTTAAAGTCTTTGGAAGAAATATTAAAGTTAAATAAAAGATTTAATGAATTAAACGAATAAGTTTAATTAAACCTTTTTATATAAAATAAGTGTCTTTTTTTGTGGACTAAATATGAAGAATAATGGACTATTATGACGATTTAACCCATTATTATTAACTTAAACTCTTTTGTAAATTTTAGTTTAATATAGTTTTTCTAACTATCTGAATTATTAGACTATGACTAATTTCTTATGTTATGATTTTGAGGTTCATTAAAACTGAATAACCCGTTGGAGAGGTGGTCGAGTGGTTTAAGGCTCTAGTCTTGAAAACTAGCGTACCGGCAACGGTACCGTGGGTTCGAATCCCACCCTCTCCGCCATATTAATAGACAAGAAAATTTAACTTGTGTTTTTGGGAAACCAAAAGCACTTTTTTATTGGAAACATAGGATTTTTGATTAGTCATATGTTTTTGAAGAGTCTTCGAGTAATCTATTTAATTCTAAGAGTTCTTCTTTAGTAAATTCGCGATATTTCCCTGTAGATACGTCTAAATTAATATTCATGATTCTTACACGCTTTAATGATCTTACTCTGTAGCCTAAGGACTCACACATTCTCCTAATCTGACGGTTAAGTCCTTGAGTGAGTATGATTTTAAATTTTTTTGGCCCCAATTGTTTTACGAAACAATTCTTAGTTATGGTATCTAATATCTTGACTCCATTACTCATACTTTGAATAAAATCCCTATTGATCGGACGATTAACACTTACGAGGTATTCTTTTTCATGATTATTTCTTGCTCTGAGTATTTTATTTACGATATCTCCATCGTTAGTTAAAAAAATCAGTCCTTCACTGGGCTTATCCAATCTTCCAATAGGGAAGATTCTTGTAGGATATTTAATAAAATCTATAATATTGTCGGGTTCTACTGTTCTATCTGTTGTGCAAATAATTCCAACAGGTTTATTAAAGGCTAAATATATATTCTTTTGTTTTGTTGTTTTTTCTATTCTTTGACCTTCAACGTCTACTTGATCACTTTCCTCTACTTTGGTACCAATTTTAGGAATTTTACCATTAATGGTTACTTTTCCTTCTTCAATTAGTCTATCTGCTACTCTTCTAGAGCAGTAACCGACTTCACTTAAATATTTATTTATTCTGGTAGCCATTTTGTCAAAGTTACCTTTTGATTATTTGAAATTTAGTTATTTTCTCGAAAAAAATAATGACTTCATTTTAACCAATTGATTTAGTAAGCATAGTTAAATTACAACTTTGAAGGGATCCTGTTGTAACTGTTTTGACTGTTGCTATTGATCTACTAATAACTATTTAAATTCTTGTTTTCTTTCGAGTCTATGGATTACTGATCAAGTTCCTGATTTCTATTTAGATAATAGAACTATTTATTGTTTGATCTTAAGGTTTTATTGATTAACTCTTAGCGCCCTTGCATCATTCATCTGAATATTAATAAATCATTTTTCATAAAAGATGTCTACACATATACCAAAAATGTTCTATGTCGATAGTGGTCGTTTTGAACTTATCAGTTTCTATATTTCTTGACGATGACCTTTGCATTACAACTTTTATTGATGGATGTTTCATTGAATATACAGGTTTGAATCCTGCTTTTTTTGCTTCGCTATGAAGATCTCTCTTTTGAAAGGAATCCATTCCACAGAAAAGTATAGAGGGTTTATTATCTAATCCTTCTTCTGATTTCAACATTCTGTATTTTAAAACTTTTGCAATCTTTTCTAATTCCCACATTATTATTTACTCAAAAAAATAATCAATTATTACTTATAGTATTTAATGACACTAAATACGCCAACAAAAAGGATAACAATTGCAACACCGTAAAAGACGAAAGGAATAATCGGATATTTATATAAAGTATTTCTAACTTTCTGCTTGACCTTATCTTTATTAAATTCGGGTAAAACAAATTCTTTTTCTCTAGGGGGCAAACCCAAATCTTTCCTTCTTTTAGCTTCTCCCATATTAAAAGCAAGTTTATTGGAATACTAAATCAAATAGATATTATATTGTTTTAAATACACTCTTTATTTTTGTTTTTGTTAAAATTGTTTTTTTGGTATTAACTATGGGAAAAGGATTTTCAACAAAAACTTCAAGTACCAATAAAACAAAAAAAATCATTTCTTCAAAAGAACCCAAAGGTAGACTTATACCATGGTCTCCTTGGCCACCAGCAAATTTTCAAACTCGCTATCCTGCTTTCCCCCTGGTTCTTACATTATTAATAGTCTTAGTTGGGCAATGGTATATTTCTCTTTTGAGATAATTTAAACCCTCATATTAAATTTAAATTTAAAATAAGTTGAGGATATTTAAATAAATTTGTTTTTCTTTCTTTTGTTTTCTGCACATTTGCAAGCAGTAATTGTTCCAATATTTCTTGGAATTAAATCAATTAATAAATTTAAAAATATAAAAAACCATGTTCTTATTCCTTTTGGTTTTATTTTTTTAGGTTTGGCCTCAATGTTTGAGATGATTGATCACACAAAAACAGATTGGATTTATATAGATCATTCTTCTCTCTTTAATTGGTTTTTTTATACTTTTCTTGCATTAGGCTTAACAAGTTTAACCATATCAGTTATTAAAAATAAATTTGCTATTAGAATAAATATCTTCCTCTGTTTCTGCTCAATAGTTTCCTATTTATTAATTGATAAAACCATCGCTCTTTCATTACAAGTAATTATTAGTATATTCTTGATCATAAATTGGCAACGAATGTTTAAAGATTGGATCTTCATTGCTTACCCAATCTTTGGCATTATTTTTACAACTTTCTTTGGAACAAATCTATCAATAACTGGGAACCAAATTTGGCATGTATTTATTGGCCCATCAGGGACTATTAGTGTAATTACTTTTTATTTAGTATTAAGGAGATCAAAATATAAATTATCTGAGATTTTGAAATGAGCAGATTTATTATTATATCTTTTTTAATTTTGTTAACTTTCATCGTTTTACCAAATCAAACGCTAGCTGAAACACCCCTTGATGTTTATATGAATGATTTTTACTCTAAATCTAACGAAGCCAGTAAGATTCTCAAAGAAATAGAAATTACTCTCAAAGAGGGTTCTAGAAAAAATGTATGTTCAAGACAGAGAGAAGCTGCAAGGTTAGGATTATTAGCTAATAAATCGTTAATTAAAGCATTTGAAGTGGGAGGAACAGAACCACCGATGGAAGCTATAAAATCTAGTCAAAAAAGATGGGAATCTATTTTCAATGAATGTTAAAAAACGCAAGTCAACAAAAACTTATGAAGTTCTTTAAATTTGCATTCTTACAGATTTGCTAATAAACGGTATTTCAGGTTCAACGCCATTAATACACTGGAAGATAGAGAAAATGAAAATAGATAGTGTAAATATAAATACTATTGAACCAAATTCAACTAAAGGGAAAATACGTAATAGATAAGTAATTATGATCAAGGAAATATCAAGGAGTAATGCTTGGCAAGCGTTATATCTTATGAAATAAGGGACATTAGGATTTCTTACAACTCCTGCAAACAATATTATAAAAAATACTAAACCCCCAAAAGGTAAGGATCTTTCAATTATCGCAACAGGGAATGTGAGCAATAAAATTACTTTTAAAAAAGAAAATTTATAGAATAAATAATATCCAAAAGGCAAGGAAGCCTTCAAAGGCAAAGTATAAAAAATAACTGAAGTTGCGCGTTGAATTATTTGATTCAATTAAAAAACACCCTTTAATATTTAATTTAACGTATTTTCATAAAAACTAACTTTACCAAATATCATTGTCTATAAATAATTAAACTTTTAATGAGAATCTTACACACCATGTTGAGAGTTGGTGATTTAGATAAGTCTATTGATTTTTATGTAAATAGATTAGGGATGAATCTTATAAGACGGAAAGATTATCCTCATGGAGAATTTACTTTAGCTTTTGTTGGCTATGGTTCTGAGAAAGATAATGCAGTAATTGAGTTAACTCATAATTGGAGCAAAAAATCAGAAGACTATGAGCTTGGAAATAAGTATGGGCATATCGCTATTGGAGTAATAGATATATATGACATTTGCCAGGGGTTAGTAGCTAACGGCTGTAATGTTACGACTAAACCAAAAACGATGAAAAACAGCACAACTGTTCTAGCATTTGTTGAAGATCCTGATGGATATAAGATTGAACTTATTGAAAGAGATTAGTTATGGCAATTTCAGAATTAAATGAAGATACACAGGATCAAATATGTGATCTTCTTGAAAATTTGCAGCAAATAGAGAAACTTAAAAATAAAGATATGCGTATTTTGTTAGATAAAATAGTTAGACCGTATGGAGGGAAAGTAGTAAATAAATAGTTTAGTTTCTAATAATTTTGCTATAACTTAATAGAGGCAAAACCTCAATGAGTTAAATAAATGTTCAACTCCAAGACATAGATTGATTACGTATAGTAGTCTATTCGATTTAATAATCCTTCTAGTAGTGGGAATTTCTGGAAGGGTTTCTTGTTTTTACCTTGCCGTGTCAATACAAAATTAAGTATTAATGGATAAAACTATAACTTGGCTAATTAGAGGGGCTGTTCTTATTGTTATTGGAGGATGCCTTCTTGCATATTTAAACTTAGAGAAAAAACCATCATTAATGTTTTCAAAACCTACTATTGAGGATTTAAAATATAAAGAATTAGATAAGAAACGTGCGAATGCGGAATTTGCTGCAAAAAGGGATTCTATAGACTACGACAAATTTGGAAGTGAAATTTTTTGTAATTCCTCAATAAATAGTTGGATTGAATCTGTAAATTATTCCAAGCAAATGGATTTGTATATTTTTGGGAAAGATGCGGATTTATCAGACTGGGATAATTCAATCAAAGATTATGAAAACGAAAGGTCAAGATGTAGAGACTTTAATCCTTAAAGGTATTTTTATTTGCCTAGAACCGTGATTTATCCAAAAAGTTGAAATTTTTGGGTATTTAGGAAAAAAGTTATCGCATTTTGAAAAACTTATGATACAAAATACAAACACTACAATCTATTTAAATTCTAATTAGAATCAGTAGACAATCTATACAGATTAAACTATTCTTAGATTATAGCTAAGAATTTATGTCCAAGAATTGGTCCTACATTAGAGATGAATGGCTTAAGAGCACAACTATTGCGCATGATGATGCAAAGTGGGCGTTAGAAGCTTTAATTAATACGGAAGAAGATTTATTTGAAATAGAAAGAAAATTTAAAAATAACCAAGATGCATTAGGACAAGTTAGAAGTCTAAAGAAAAAAGTAAAAGAAACTATATCCTCAAAAGAAACAAGCTTAGATGACATTACTTTAAATACTTCTAATTCAAACAAAGTTCAAATTTCAGTCCCATCAAATCTCAATTATCTTTTAAAGGTTTGGGCAGCTGCAGAAGGCCGCGATTTATCAAGTGTTGCATTTCAATGTTTAGAAACTGGACTTAGAGAAATGAAGAGCAAAGGTTCAATTCCATCTATAGCAATAAATCGATATGATTCTGCTTGTCAGAAAAGAATTGCCCTAGCAGAAGTAAATAATTTATTGGAAAAATACGAAATTTCTCAAAACGAACAAAAATAAAATGGCTTTAAAAAAAATAAATAAAGAATATCGCAAATTTATTTCATCATCTTTAATTTTAGCGCCTCAAAAATCCAAATTAGGAATAGTTTATACCCTTTATTCGGATAGATTAAATTCAATAGAAGTGGGCTTTGCTGAAAATGATAATGTTCTAAAAAAAAAGGTTTTACAAAGCGATTCGATTTTATTAGATAAAAAGAAAGGTAAAGAGCAAGACCTTAATTTATTAATAAAAATTTTAAATGAATTGGATATCAATTTTTCTAGTAAATTAAATTTTAGATACTCAAATATTTTAATGAGACATTTATCTACTTTAGGTTGGCCCGTGGGGCGATCACTTTATAAACAGAGAAAAATCAAAAAAGAACTTTCATTTGCTTAAATTTAAATATAATCGCATTCCAAAGTTTCTCTAGTTTCTCTATTAGTAAAAGGATTAGTTCCAGAGGCATCTTTACAAAATTCCCTTAAAACATCCTTTGGCAAGTAGACATTTGTGAAATCTGCTCCTTGAATTTTTACATTTTCAAATTGAGTACTATAAGCAAAAGAATCTTCTAAATTAGTATTTGTTAAATCAGTTCCATCCAATACTGCTGAGTCTAGAGTAACTTCTCTTAAATTAGAATTGCTTAAATTAGTATCCTTTAATTTTGCTCCATATAAACTTGCGTTTTGAAGATCACAATCTGATAAATTTGCATCCTGTAAATCTGTCAAATAAAAAGTTGCACCTTGTAAATCAGATCCCGAAAAATCATTTCCTAGCAATGATTGTTTACCATAATCTAATGCTCCAAAACAACTCGATGGAAAGATTAAAGTAATTGAACAAATAATCATTATTATAAATCTCATTTAAATCAAAAAATGTTTAACTAAATTCTAACTTCTTAAGTTGAAAACAAGAAATCTATTTTTAAATGAATGCTATATTTATTGATATGAAAAATATACAAGTAGATTTTGGATATAAATCCTTTTGATGCGATCGTAGTAGGTTCAGGAGCTACAGGTGGAGTAGCTGCACTTACTTTAGCCGAACAAGGATTAAGAGTTCTAGTAATAGAAGCAGGGCCTCAAATCAAAAGAAATGAGGCTAGTAGTAATGAGCCGAAAGACACCTTAAACAGATTATCAGGAATAGTCTCGAAGAAACACGCTAATCAAAGTCAACATCCTGGTTATTGGAAAAACAACCCTAATTTATATTCAAATGAATTAAATCATCCTTATAGCCAATCAAAAGACAAGCCATTCCTTTGGACTCAAGGGAAGCAATATGGAGGGAGATCATTAACTTGGGGAGGTATTACCTTGAGATTTTCTCCAGATGATTTTCATCCATCAAAAAAAGATGGGTACGGTCCAGATTGGCCTATTTCCTACGATGAATTATCACCTCATTATGATTTTATTGAGAAATTTTGTGGAATTTATGGACAAAAAGATAACATTAAAGAGGTTCCAAATGGTAAATATATTGGTGAAATACCTCTTACAAATAATGAAAGTATTTTTGGGAATCAAATTAAATCAAAATTAAACTATCCATTTATTCAATCTAGAGGATTTGACCGTAATTCCTCAGTAAAAGAAGACCATTGGCCTAGATCTTCAAGTGTCGGGACCACCTTTAAAAAAGCATTAAGAACAGGAAATGTTCAAATACTTTTTAATCACCTAGTAGATTCATTCGAAACAGATAAAATAACTGAGCTCGCTTCAAAAATAATCATTGTAAATCTAGAAAACGGTCAAAGAATATCATTAAATTGCGATTTAATTATCTTATGTGCATCCACAATATCAACACTTAGGATTCTACTTAACTCGGAAATTAAATCAAACTCTTCAGGTTTTAAAGATCCCTCCGGTAAGTTAGGTAAATATTTGATGGATCATATTTCTATCTGTAGATTTTTTTCAATTCCTAATACAATTAAGACAAAAAATAAATCTCATACTTGTCCTGACCTCTCAGGTGCGGGGAGCTTTTTTATACCATTCGGGTCAAACTTACCTAAACCTGAAAGTATTAATTTTTTAAGAGGTTATGGAATTTGGGGCGCAATTGATAGGCTTGGAATCCCTAAGTTTTTACAAAAAGATTTAAATTCTTCGACAGGTTTTCTAATCGCCCATGGTGAGGTCCTACCAAGAGAAGAAAATTCAGTATCTCTTTCTAAGAGAACAGATAAATGGGGGATTCCAATCCCTCATATTGAATTCAAATGGAGTGAAAACGAATTAAATATGGCTAAACATATGGAAAGTACGATAAGAGATTCAATAGAAGCTGCAGATGGAGATATTAGAGGAATTGATGAGCTCATAAAAATCCCTTATGTAGGATTATTTACAGAAAAATCTATTGCACTTTCAGGAAATCCTCCACCACCTGGATATTATATTCATGAAGTAGGAGGAGCAGCTATGGGATTTAATGAGGAAGAAAGTGTCGTCAATAAATCAAATCAACTATGGAGGTGTAGAAATGTCCTTGTACTAGATGGTGCATGTTGGCCAACTTCTTCGTGGCAAAGCCCTACCCTAACGATGATGGCTATAAGTAGAAGAGCTTGTTTAAATATTAAAAAGATTTAGAGGGTGTAAAAAGTTGATTTATGTAAATCTCTGAAACTGAACTATCAGTACATCCATTTTGGACAAGAAAAGTAGCTAAAGCAGAATTTATAAGCTTGTATTGATCCCATGTAGGATTATGTAAAACAAAATCTTTCATCGTTTCATAAAGACTTTCTGAAAGCTCAGTTTCTAAAGAGACTTTTGATGGGAAAGAATTATCTAATTTAACTTCAATGTTATTACCTTGATTTATTTGATTCATAAAAAAATTTCGTGTTCAAATATAATTGTCTATTTTTTAAAAAAAGTCAAAAATATATTTTTATCAGATCTACACCTTTATCAAATGAGACTCATGTTATAAACGAGATCTAGCAAAAACTAATTCCAAAAGGGATAAATTGAAAAAAGCTTTAAGAAAAGTCAATAATAATGTTGAAGTGCTGTTATTTCCGAGATAAGGCTTTATACCTAATTCGATGTGGATACGGACGTGGAAAACTTATTATTAACTGTGGAAAAAATAACCCAAAATACTTTTCTGAATATCTATTAGGAATACTTATATATGATTAGTCTATTGAGACCAAATTAAGAAAGAGACAGTTGATTCAGTCTTTTTCAACTGAATTTCTTAAGATTTGATCATCACTAAACAAGCGAAGCGTAACAGGTCCCAAGGGATGTTTTGAATTTGGATAAACACTATGATTATGATGATGGTCTTCATGTTTATGTTGATGTTCATAATTCTCTTTTTCTACTAAAAGTACTTGCTTATCATCAACATCATTCAAGCTTTGGCTATTTGTTTCGCAGGCCCCATTACATTCAGAATCACATAAATCACAACTAAGTCCTATGCCCTCAACATGATCATGATGACTTTCTTGTACTAATCCAACTTCTTTTTCAAAACCAAATAGGTTCGATCTATATTTGCACAGAGAACAATTCATGAAATTATTACTCTCGTCATTAAAAATTTCTTCAATCCTTTCTACAAATGTTTGAACAACATAGTTATGAGATGAAAGATATTTTGCCTCATGGAATTCAACATGTGGATTATCAATTGCCACTAAATCGCTTTGCCTTTTTATTCTTGTTACGAGTACCCCTGAAAAAAGAAAATAAGGAAAAATAATGATGTTTTTATAACCAAGTCTTACAACATTTCGCAAACCAGGTTCTACTAATGGAAATGTTACCCCCGAGAATACAGTTTCACCCCAGCCCAAACCTACTCCTTCAACTACCATTCTTGTAATTTTAGATACGTTAGAATTTGCATCGGGATCAGAAGAGCCTCTTCCAACTACTACTAATAATGATTCTTCAGGGATTAGAGAATTATTCTTTTTGAATACTTCTTTAACTCTCTCGCAGGCTGCACTAATCATTAAATTATTAATTCCTAATTCTCTTCCATAAATTATTTCAATATCAGTTTTCTTCGCATAATTCATAAGTAAACTTGGTATGTCATTTTTCACGTGCCCAGCAGCAAAAAGCATAGCCGGTATAGCTATTACTTTTTTTATAGAACTATTTCTTAATTTATCCAAAGCATCAGTAAGAGATGGTTTTGCAAATTCCAAAAAACCAAACTCAACTAATATTGATGGATATTTTTTTTGTATGAGCCTAGTTAATTCCTGAAATTCTGTAATAGCTAATTTATTTCTACTTCCATGACCACAAATGAGGATGCCAATTTGCTTATTTAAGTTTGAATCAAAAATATCCAATTTTAAGCAATAACTAATAACATATTACTAAAGAAGATTATTTAGTAGTGAAAAATAATAATAATTTACTTGAAGTTCCAAATATCAATTCCAGAGATGCTCAAATTAAAAAACTAATTTATAAAGTAGAGGAAAATTTATTTAAAAGTCGATTCAAATTATCATCAAAATCAGAATATCTTTGTGTTTGCAGTGGGGGTACCACCTCAAGCTGCGCTAGAAAAGGTTTAATTACCCTTGATTTAAGAAAAGAATATAACCAAATTCATCTTGATAAAGAAAAGAATTTAATAAAAATTGGAGGTGGGGTGATTATGAAGGATCTTATGAATTATTTAGAGAAACATAATAAGACCTTCCCTACTGGCCTATCAAAACTTCCCGGAGCAGGTTACATATTAACCGGAGGGATAAGCCCGATGAGTCGTAGATATGGATTAGCTATCGATAATATTCAGTCCATAAAAGGATACTTAGGGAATGGGACCTTTATATCATTAGAACAAAACAGCCTAAATTCAGCACAAAAATTAATATGGGAAGGACTTAAAGGTGCTGCTCCTTTTCTCGCAATAATTACTGAAATTAGTCTTAAAACATTCCAATCTCACCCTATTCAAATTATTGAAGGATTTGTAAATGATAATGAACTCTCAAAAATTATTAATTTGGCTGAGGGATTCCCAGAGAATTTAAGCCTTCAATGGATTTATGCCGAAGAAATATATATTTATATCTTCGCGGAGATAAAAAATGATTTAGATAACAAAATTACTAAAAACTATTTAAGAACACTTGAAAAATTCACTTCTCTCAAAGTAAAAAAATATGAAAACTATAATCAGATAAATTTTTTTCCAAAAGAATTAGATCTTTTCGAATTAAATAAAAATAACCATTCAGAAGTAATAAGTCTTCTCGGAGGAGATTTAAAAGATGACATTCAAATCTTTGTAAAATGTATGAAAGAAATAATTCATGACAAACCAAATAATTCTTGTTATGTCGCTTCACAACAGCTTGGAGGAAAGACAAAAGATTCTGAGTATAAATCAAGTTTCTTTATTCATCGTGAAAGTACTTGGAAACCTTGGATCTATGCCGCATGGAAAAAAGATGATCTTAAAGAAAAGGAAATAGTTTTGGAGTGGATGAATAAATCGTGGGAAAAACTAAAAAAATTTTTCCCACAAATACATTTAGCTCAAATTCATAATCATTTAAATTCACACGAAGAAGAAGTCTATTTATCTTTTGGGGAAAGACTTAGTGAATTAAAAACTTTAAAGAATATTTGTGATCCAGAAGGTATTTTGCCTCCTCTATAAGGTAACTTTTAAAGTATATGAAGAAATTAAAATGTCAAATTTCACCAAATATTTATCTAAAAATTGGTTAGATGATCCAAAATCCAATATTCTTTCAGGTTTAGTAGTAGCTTTTGCAATGATTCCTGAAGCAATTGCTTTTTCAGGAATTGCTGGAGTTGATCCCAAAGTTGGACTTTATGGCGCATTCTGCCTATCTATAACAATTGCTATTCTTGGTGGCAGAAGGGGTATGATTACTTCCGCAACAGGATCAACAGCCCTCTTAATGACTGGGGTCGTTGCTATTGGAGAGGCTCAGGCTCCTGGAACAAATCTTGGTCTTTCCTATTTAATAGCTGCAGGATTATTAACTGGTGTTTTTCAAATACTCTGGGGATATCTAAGGCTGGCTTATCAAATGAGGTTTGTACCTACAGGTGTATTAAGCGGATTTGTAAATGCTCTTGCATTATTAATATTTCAAGCTCAATTCCTTCAATTAGGAATTGGCATTAATGAAGGGAAGCTCTTAGAAAATGAACTTTCAAAATATCCGACAAATAGTCAAATACCTACTGTTTGGATTCTCGTAATTTTAGGATTAATTGTTATTTATGGATTTCCCAAAATCACAAAAGTAATTCCTTCTCAATTAGTAGCAATTGTTTTGCTTACATTTATAAGTATATTTTTTAAGTTAGAAATTCCTACTGTTAGTGATTTAGGAACATTACCGAATGGATTTCCAAGCTTCTCTTTACCATTTGGTGAATTAGAGAATGGAAGAGCACCATTTAACCTTTCAACCTTAGGAATCATACTGCCCACATCTTTGGCAATATCACTCGTTGGTTTAATGGAAACATTCCTAACTCAGGATATATTAGATGATGCCACAGATTCAAGTTCCAACAAAAACAAAGAAGCAAGAGGACAAGGTATAGCTAATATAATTTCCTCTTTATTTGGAGGCATGGCAGGCTGTGCGCTCGTAGGGCAATCAGTTATGAATAATGAGAATGGGGGTAAATCTAGGTTATCAACTTTAATTTCAGGATTATCATTACTATTAATGATAATCCTTTTAAAACCATGGATAGGGGCAATACCTATGGCCGCTTTAGTAGCAATAATGATCACAATTGCGGTAAGTACTGCCGATTTAAATGGTTTAAAGAATATTAGAAAGATACCAAAAAGTGACACCGCAGTAATGCTTATGACATTTGCAGTTACGATGCTTACAAAACCACATAATCTTGCTCTAGGTGTAATTGCAGGAGTTGGTTTAGCTGCAATACTTTTTAGCAGGAAAGTTGCGAAAGTTATAACTGTTTCAAGAGTTAATAGAAAAAACCAAATAACTTACAAAGTTGAAGGTCAATTATTTTTTGTAAGTAAAATATATTTTCTACAAGGATTCGACATTCATGAGCATCCAAAAGATATTTTAATTGATATGTCTTTAGCTCATATTTGGGATCAGAGCGGAGTGGTTGCTCTAGATCAAATTATTAGAAAATTCAAAAATAGCGGTTCAAAAGTTGAGGTTATTGGTTTAAATAAAGAAAGCTTGAACTTATTTGAAAGACTAGGAGGTCTTGAAACCTCTCATTAATTTAATTTAATTGAGACTAACTTGCTGATAACAAAACCATAGCCATTGCTGGAAAAGGAGATTCCGATGAGATCTCCAAGATGTATTTGAACAATTAATATCAAAATTCTCAGGAGGAGGGACATCTCCCTTTTCTTTATCTCTATTAATTTCGCTAATTATTCTATGCACTGTATATTCAGGATGACCTAAGTGCATAAGTTGTTTTTGATCTTTGGTTTCAAATATTGTGTAACCAACATTCTTGCCATATGCAAGCAAATTTAATTTGCCATCTTTTTGTGCTTCTTCCATTTCAAGATCAGGTAACCCTGCAAATCTACTTTGAGGACAGATAAATTCATCATCTTGCGTACCCATTAAAGGATGACCAGGGGCAAGACTCTTTAATGGGAATAACCCGAATAATTTCCTATCAAATACTGTTTTATTAACACCTGCCAAATAAGCTAGTGCAAATCCTGCCCAACACAACCCAAGGGTGCTTGCACATGAATTTCTGGCTTCATTAGTAATATTTACGAATTCATCCCAATATTTAACTTCTTCAAAAGCCAAATGCTCAACAGGTGCTCCGGTAATAATTACCCCATCTAATGGTTCTGGATCATTTGCCTCCTCCCATGTTGTATAAAGATTATTTAAATGGTTAAGATCCCATGTTTTATATGAATGAGTTTTTAATTTTATCCAAACAGGCTCAATTTGAAGTGGAGATAAACCAAGAGGATGTAATAAATTAAATTCATATTGCTTGCCAAGAGGCATGATATTTAAAATACCAATCCTTAATGGTCGTATATCCTGTCTTTCAGCCAAATCCGGTTCAATCCAAGAAATATGATTTTTCTCAACATCACCAATTTTGTGATAATTGCTTGGTATTATTAAAGCCAAAGAATCTCCATTATTTAAGTAATTTTTGAAAGTGCCTGCTCAAAATCTGCTTTTATATCATCAATATGCTCTATGCCAACAGAAACTCTTACCATTGTTGGAGTAACGCCAGCTGATAATTGTTCTTCCTCTGATAATTGTTGGTGTGTCGTTGAAGCAGGATGAATAACTAAAGTTTTTGAGTCTCCAACATTAGCAAGATGACTAGCTAATTCTAATGAATCAATAAATTTAACAGCGTTTTCATATCCACCATTTAAAGAGAACATAAGCATACATCCCATACCTCTGCCTGTAGTATATTTTTTAGCTCTTGAGTAATAAGGATCAGATTCCAAACCAGGAAAATTAACACTTGTAACCTGAGGATTTGAGTCTAACCATTTTGCCAATTCAAGAGCATTAGAAGTTTGTCTTTCTATTCTTAAACTTAAGGTTTCTAAACCTTGTAATAATAAAAAAGAATTGAAAGGACTTTGAGCTGGGCCCCAATCTCTTAAACATTCCAGCCTTGCTCTTAAGGCAAAAGCAATATTCCTATTATCAGGAACACCTAAAGATTTACATATATCACTCCCAAATCCAAACGCATCCCAATGTACTAGACCATGATAAGCAGCACTTGGTTCACTCATAAGTGGGAATTTTCCATTACCCCAATCAAAAGTTCCTGCATCAACAATTACTCCACCAATACTAGTTCCATGTCCTCCTATCCATTTAGTTGCGCTTTCTACAATAATATCCGCACCAAAATCAATTGGTTTAATTAGAGCTCCCCCCGCCCCAAGAGTATTATCAACAATTAAAGGAATACCATTTTCCTTCGCCAAATTAGAAAGACCCTCAAAATCAGGTATGTTGAATCTAGGATTTCCCATTGACTCAACATAGATTGCTTTAGTTTTATTATCTATTTTGTCTTTAAAACTATCAACACTATCTCCTTCAGCAAATTTAACTTCTATTCCCAACCTAGGAAATTGAACCTTGAATTGATTATAGGTTCCTCCATATAAAAAGGATGTCGATACAAAATTGTCACCTGCTTTCATACAATTTACTATTGCCAGAAATTGAGCAGCTTGACCTGATGAAGTTGCTAATGCAGCCATACCGCCCTCTAAAGCTGCCATCCTCTTTTCGAAGACATCAGTAGTGGGGTTCATGAGTCTTGTATAGATATTTCCAAATTCTTTTAATCCAAAAAGATTTGCTCCATGTTCAGCGTTATCAAAAACATAAGAACTAGTCTGATAAATAGGAACAGCTCTAGAGTTAGTCGTTGGATCAGGCTCTTGGCCTGCATGTAACTGAAGAGTCTCGAACTTTTGGTTACTCAAAATTTTTTTAATTAATCCTATTATCTATTAAACTTAAAAACTTCGTAAAAATAAATATAAAAAAGATAAATCTTTATAAAACCTCTTTCAATGATGGATAATTCTCCTTCATAAATAATTTCAAGTCTTTATTTATTTCAGATCTTAAATTCTCTGCATTTTTGCTGTCGACAATAGGGAAAGATTCATTTGCGTCAGGATCTTTTTCAGTAATAGATTTCCAGCTTTTACTCACATCTTTTTCAGATTTATTAAGTATATTAATAAAATCAAAAGGCTCGTTATTATTTTGGGCATCGTATTCGTTAAATGCTTTTTCAATAATTTGTTTTCTGTTAACAAACAAATTTCTAGCCTTCAAAGTATCTGGTAAACCCATCACGGGTTGTAGCTCTTTAAGAAGCTTCAACTCCTCTTCAATCAAAAGAGTCCATACACTTACTTGTTTTTTAGGTAAGTAAGATTCATTAAATATTTTAATTTCTTCAAGATAGAAATTTAACCATAAATAATAAGATTTCTCTTCAATAGATTTTTTAACAGATGCTTTTTTATTTTGAATTTTCGGAAGCAACTTCTCTGCTTTTTTCAAAAATTGTCTGTCTTCTCTTTCTAGATTTATCAATCCCCACCTTTGACTATAGTCCCATAAATCTTCATAACGTGATAAATCTTCTTGATTCCAACCAAGAGCTTTTAGTTCATGAGAGCGATGTGATAATTCTTTATTCAAAAAAAAACCTACCTTAACTTAACAAGTCTAACTCTGAAATTAGGATAAGTAAATAATAGAAAAGAGCAACTCAAATAATTTAAAGAAATTATGTAAGTCTCGTACTAATTAGTAAAGTATTTATTTATTATTTTTATTGCTTTAATGTAGTTTGGATTTTTTTCAGAAGGTAATTTTTCATATAATTTTTTATCAAAATTATTTTTATTAGTATTTGAAATTAATTTTTCATAAAGAAGTTTTTTATTATCAAAAACATCTATTCCATGGAGTTTATAATTTAGTTCAAAACATAAATTAGGCTTTACAGACTCCTGACAAAAATTTGTTATTGCATCTGAATTAATTAACACTTCAAAAATATCTTTTTTTTCTTCAGCTTTTGCATTAAAGCATAAATAAATTAGATTAATCATCGAGCAATTATTATTTTTAATATTAAATTGACTGTAAATTTTGGGCCAAAATTTTAGTGATTTCAAGCCCTCAAGTCCGCCTTGACTTAAGCTAAATTTTTCACACCAATTAATAAACTCACCTACATCGTTAGGACATCTCTTAAGTTTCAAAAGCATATCTGATAAAACTTGTCCTGCCTGAAAATTTCTTGTTGGCTTACCTTCTATTGGCAACGTCATGCTACCCAAAACATCAGCTTTAACAGCATTTAGTTGAGAAAAAGTATAATCAGCAGATTCAAAAGATTTGTTCCCAAGATTTTCTCTGGCGATAATAATATCTTCACCATATCCAAGTTCTTTTAATGAAAAATGTAAGTTTTGAAATTTATTTTCTTTTCTAACTTTTTGAGAAACAGTAGCTGCCTGATCCAAGCACTGAGTTAATAAAACAGTATTAATTGTGGGCAACATTCCAGGCTTATCTGAATGAAAGTTATTTACAAACCCTGCGAATATTGAAGAAATATTTTTTATGGACTTAATATACTGGCATTCAATATTATGAACTCCAGGTGATACCTGAATATTTGGTGATAATTGATTTAAAATTCTCGCACCAATTAGAGCTGTCAATGAGTCAGGATGGCAAAAATTAGCGGTGAAACTATCTTTAGGGTTTCGTAATGCACCATGACGATGAAATCCTGTAAAGAAAGCTAAATTAGGATATTGATCACATAAAATATAGGGTTTATCATCTTCTTCATCAAAACAAAAAGAGCCCACAAGACAAGCAAGTACTACATTTTCGCGATTTAACGATCTTCTTAATATTACTGCATCACGAATATCATTTTGTATGTGATTACTATTTGAGGCGAGAATAACTATCTTACACTTTAGGAGAAGATCTTCGAGAGTATTAGTTTTGCTTTTGCCATCAACAAAGTAATTTCCCATACCTTCAATTTTTTCTATTATTTTGTGGTCCATATGGGATAGAACGTCTTTAGAAAAAGCACCTAATAAATCTCTTCCAGGTCTTGGAGCTAAAAGAATATTATTTGACTCAGAATGCATTGCGCAGTTATATGCTAAAGATGCCGGATATAATCCAACACTATAGAATCCCACTTTGCAGCTTTCTATTTCTTCTAAAAACGAATAAAACGATTCTTCGTTATGTAACTGTCTAAAAAAACTATTATTCATTTTGTTCTTTTTAACCATATAAATATCTTAAGATTTTCCATAACTAACATTTTTATACATTAAACCAATTTATTGCCATCGCAAATCGTTTTAATATAAATATTGAATTTTATATTTCCAAGTTCAAGCTTTATTATGGATTCAAATGAGAGTAAATCTTCATAATAGAAAATGAAAAACATTAACTTAGATTTTGAAAAAAAAATAATTAATTCTAAAAATATCTTATTTATTCAAGATTTAGATGGAGTATGTATTCCATTGGTAAAAGACCCAATGACTAGAAAACTGGAATCAAAATTCATATTTGCAGTAAAAAATTTAGAAAAAGAATTTTTTGTTTTAACTTGCGGAGAACATGAAGGTCCAAGAGGGGTTAACAGAATAATTGAAAGAAGCCTAAAAAGTATTGATCAGCCAAAAGAAAAAGGTCTTTATTTAAGAGGTCTAGCTGCCTGCGGGGTCGAATATCAAGATAATAATGGGAATATAAGTTTTGAGGGAGTATCAAAAGAAGAGGTGGATTTCTTAGCAAAAGTTCCTGACTTAATGAGGCCAAGTTTTGAACAAATAGTTAAGAAAATTTTTCCTAATATCGATCAAGAAGAATTAAATTCTCATGCTTCAAAATCGATATGTAAAACAAGGTTCTCTCCAACAATAAATTTCAATAGCCTTTTTGATCTAGTAAGAGATGATTCTGAAAAAAGAATAATTATTCAAAAAAGCTTTGAAGATATGATGAATGAAATTATTAATAAAGCAAAATCTCAAGGACTTAAAAACTCATTTTTCCTACACATATCACCAAATCTAGGCAGTAAAGATGGAAATGAAATAATAAAACTTTCTAGTAAAAATGATATTGGCTCAACAGATATACAATTACTTATTAAAGGAGCAGTAAAAGACTCAGGCGTACTCTTTTTATTAAATAAATTTATTCATGATATGACTGGTAAAGCTCCATTTGGTAGAAACTTTAATTTTAGAGACTCTCCTAAATCGATAAAAGACAAAGTAAATTTCTGCAAAAAACATATCAAATCAGAAGATATGCCAACAATTATTGGGATTGGTGACACAGTTACATCACAAAAAAATACTAATGGTTACTCAAGAGGAGGTAGTGATCGATCTTTCTTAGAATTTATACAATTACTAGGAAAAGAGTTTGGTAGTAATAATAAAATAATTTTCGTTGACAGTAGTTCAGGAGAAGTTTATAGACCTTCTACAAAAGTATCTGGTTTAAAAGGGATAAGTGATGATGATGACAATTTAAAGTTTGATATGATTTTTCAGAATGGTCCCAAAGAATATTTAAATTGGTTTATTGCATTTGCAAAAAATAGATCAAAATTAAAAAATCTAACCCTTAATTAATTTTATTTACACTGAAATTAAAAACATCAAAAATTATGATAAATAGTTTTCCATTAATAAAGAAAGAACCTATTGAAACCCTCCAGATAAACATTGGTTATAAATGCAATCAGGCTTGTAAACATTGCCATGTAAATTCAAGCCCATTACGTACCGAAAAGATGTCTTATGAAATAATTTCACTCATTCCAAAAGTAATAGAAAAATATAAAATTAAAACTTTAGATATTACCGGGGGGGCACCAGAAATGCATCCTGAATTTAGAAATCTAATTACTATTTTAAGTGATAAAAATATTAATATTATTGATAGATGTAATTTAACAATTTTCTTTGAAGATGGGTTCGAAGACTTACCCCAGTTCCTTGCTAAAAATAACGTAATAGTAACAGCATCACTACCATGCTACGAAAAGGATAATGTAGAATTGCAAAGGGGCTATGGAGTTTTTGATAAAAGTATTAATGCTTTAAAAATACTTAATGATCTTGGCTATGGGAAACAAAAAGATGGACTGCAATTAAATCTAGTTTATAATCCCGTAAATCCTAACCTACCTCCATCACAAGAGAGCCTAGAAGCAGACTATAAAAGAATACTTTTCGAAAAGTACAATATCTCATTTAATAATCTTTATACAATCACCAATATGCCAATTAATAGATACGCAGACTCCCTTAATAGAGAAAACAAACTTGATTCATATTACAAATTACTTAAAGAAAATTTTAATAAAAATAATTTAGAAAACCTTATGTGTAAAAAGACGATAAGTGTTAATTGGCAAGGCCAAATTTATGATTGTGACTTTAATCAGCAAATAGATTTAAAAGGGAAAAAGGGACCAAAGACACTTTCTGATTTAATGAATGAATCATTTAAATTTGATTATGTTGTAGCTGTTAAGGAACATTGCTTTGCTTGTACAGCAGGGGCAGGATCAAGCTGTGGAGGAACTTTAACCTAGTTTCTACTAAATACAATTAGGGCATATGGCTCTAACATTTAAAGAAGATTCAATAAGTTTAAAACCATTAACTTTAGCGGCGACTTTGCCCGCCTTCAATACCTCATCGCTTTCAAATTCTTCTGTTCTTCCACATCTAATACAGATCAAATGATGATGATCTGCTGTTTCATTGCTTAATAATTCATATCTATGGCCTCCTTCACTAAGCTCTAATTCATGTAATAACCCCATCTGAACAAGAAGTCTCAAAGTTCTATATATTGTTGCGAGGGAAACTTTAGAACTAGTTTTAATTAATTTTTCATGAACCTCTTCCGCACTTAAATGATTACCTGCTCCGATATTCTCAAATAAATTCAAAACCTTAAGTCTTTGAGGAGTTAATCTCTTACCATCTCTATGTAAGCCATCTCCTAAAGGAGATGTAATGAATTGATACTGAGAAGACAAAGACAATAAAAAGTCAAATTATTCTCAATAATAACTCTTGATGAGATTTAATCAACTTTTAACCAATAAATATTTACTAAAGTTCCCCAAAAAGATTAGCTTTAATAAATATATATTTAGGTTATCTCTTTAAATATTGTAGAAAAATTAATGACTCATTCTTCTAAAAGCGAATTACCACTCAAAAATGCCTTGCTATTAATAGATATTCAGGAAAAAATCATATCTCCAATTAATAACAAAGATTCAATAATAAAAAATATCCAAAAGCTATTAAGCGCTTACCAAATCCTGGATAAAAATATTTACGTCTCAGAACAAAACCCTCTAAAGCTGGGCAAAACAATCCCAAAGGTATTACCCAAAGTAGGTTTTACTAAGATTCAAAAAATGGATTTTAGCTTAGCCACTAGTAAAGTTCTTTTTGAGGAACTTTATAATAAAAAAATTAGTAATTTGATAATTTGCGGATTTGAAACACACATTTGTATTCAACAAAGTGTCCTAGAATTTTTAGAAAAGGGATATGAAGTACTAATAATATCTGATGCCATGGGAAGCAGAAATAGTTTAGATCACGAAATAGCACTACAAAGAATGCTTCAAAAAGGGGCAATAATTACTACAACTGAATCAATAATTTTCGAAATTTGTAAAACCTCAGATAGAAAAGAATTTAAAGAAATTAGAAATATCATCAAAAATTAAAGATAATTAAGACTGGTTTATTTTTAGAGATAATTTAAACTTTAAATATTGGTTATTTAAGAATTTATTGGATATGAAATTATTTACGGAAAACTTGCTTTTGGCAATTTCTATATTTCTTATTGGAACCATATTATCAATAATAATATCTAAATTTTCCAAGATTATTTTTAAAAGGATTTCTAAAAGAACAAAAACAAATTTTGATGATTTAATTTTTGAAACACTTACTGGAATTATAAGACCAATAGGTTTTCTTCTCTCGGCCTATTTCGCAATTGATTATTTTTTCACTGATGAAATAACTTTTATATCTGTACTATTAAATATTCAAAAATTACTTATATTAATAATTATCATTAAAGCTCTAAATAAAGTATTAATAAGATCATTAATAGAATCTACAGCAAAAATTGCTGACGCCTCAATTAGTTCAATGATCTCCTCATTAACACCTTTAATTAAGGCTTTTACTTGGACTATAGGATCTATATTTTTCTTGCAAAATATTGGAGTACAAATGACCGCAATTTGGGCTTTACTTAGTGCAGGTGGGATCGGAGCAGGTTTAGCCTTAAAAGATCCAGTGCAAGAATTTTTTGAATACATAACAATTTTGCTTGATAAACCGTTTCAGAAAGGTGAATTTATAAAGTCTGATAGCGTATTAGGAATGGTAGAAAGAGTAGGGGTAAGATCTTCAAGAATAAGAAGTATTAACGGAGAAGTAATAGTTATGAGTAACAGTGCATTAACTAATGGGATCATTTCAAATTATGCTCAGATGAAGAAAAGGAGAATTGTTCATAAATTAGGAGTAGTTTACGAAACGTCTCCATCCTTGATGAAAATGATTCCAAAAATAATAGAAAAAATCATTGAAGAAACTAAAGATGTTTCTTTTGATAGATGTCACTTTACAGATTTTGGAGATTTCAGTCTTAATTTTGAATTAGTTTATTACATCCCAACCAATAATTATTTAGCTGCTATGGAAGCACAACAAAGTATCAACTTAAGAATTATTGAAGAATTTTCTTTAAATAAAATAGAATTTGCATTCCCCACTCAAACATTAAATATTGAGAGAACCGAATCCAAATGATCTGCATAATTCCTCACTAAAACTCCAAAGACTTAAAGCAAGTTCTTTTTTACTAGCTTCCTCACTAACTTCACTTTTAAGTAATTTATGTTTTTTATAAAAGACAAGCTTATTGCTTAAATGTAAGTACTTAATATTATTGTAATCGGTATCAAAAACGATATCAGAGAGTAACTTCCCTGCATTTTCTACATTTTCAGAAATACCTAAAATATTTTTCGCAATAATTGAAAAAACAAAGTATCCAAAGATATTAAACTTTTCACTATATCTGAAAAAACCCAAATCTTCATTAGGAATTACAAGACCAGGAGCCCAAGAAATAACTGATATTTTAATAGATTTAGTTTGTAATCTTTTTGAAAGTTCCTTAGCAAATAATATATTACATAATTTACTATTTTTATAAGCTTTGTCAGAATTGAAATTTATATATTTTCCTGAAATTTCCTCTTTAAATTTTACTAAATTATTTAAACCGGCTTTCTCTCCAACATTACCTCCTGAACTCTTTGGATCATGAACATCCGATGATGTAATAATTATCCTAGATTCTTTTTTATTATTTATTAGTTCTATAAGAATGTTAACCAAATAAAAGTGTGCGAGATGATTAACAGCGAAAGTTAGTTCAACCCCCTGTTTTGAGACTTTAGGATAAAAAGCTCCAGTATATTGTAAGCCTGCATTTAAAATAACAACATCTAAAGAAACATTTTTCCTGATTAAAAAATCTCTAACTTTTTTAAGATTTGCCAAATTAGATAAATCAACATTTTCAATAATATTTAAATATTTTTTTAGATATTCTTTATCGAAATACTTTATTAGTTTTAAAAAAAATTCATCTTTTCTTGATAATGATCTAATTGGAATATATAAGTTATTTTGAGTCTTCAACAAGTTAATTGTTGCAAAAAAACCAATCCCAGAATTTCCTCCTGTTATTAAAATATTTTTATCTTTTATCATATGAATTAAACAAGTAATTATTTGTTGTAAGAAAATTATATATTATTTTTTTCTTTTGAATTCTTATAAATTATTGTTAAAACACTCAAAACAAAAGAACTAGTTATAGATTCTCTTGCTTATTATTAAATTTATTCTCACTACAAATTTTGAATGAATTATAAAAATGAAGTTTTAGATATTTTTTATTTTTCTAAAAACTTTTCTAACTTCAGAATTTATAATTAATGCCTTCCAAAAGATTGCCCGATGTATTAGTTTTAGGAGCAGGACCTGCAGGGATGGCGATTGCCTCGGCTTTAGGGAAAGAAAAATTAGAGGTAGAGGTTCTTTCCCCTAATGGCCCTGACGAGCCTTGGCCAAACACTTATGGGATTTGGGGAAAAGAAGTTGATCAACTTGGGCTTGAGGATTTACTTGAATATAGATGGAAAAATACAGTTAGTTTTTTTGGGCATGGTTCTCTTGAAGAACATCACTATGAGAATAAAGCAACAGAGCATTCTTTAGATTATGGATTATTTGACAAGAAGAAATTACATAGTTACTGGTTAAATGAATGTAATAAGTCTCATATTAAATGGCATGAGGGTTTTGCAGAGAAGATAAACTTTCAGAAACATAAAAGTATTGTTACTACTAGTGATGGAAAAACTTACTCAGCTAGATTAGTTGTAGATGCAACAGGATATGATCCTGTATTTCTTAAATTAAAATCATGTGGACCATTAGCAGTCCAGACTTGTTATGGGATAGTAGGAAGTTTTAGTAAGCCTCCACTAAAAAAAGGACAATTTGTCTTGATGGATTATAGGAATGATCATCTAAATGAGGAGCAAAAAAAAGAACCTCCTACTTTTCTATATGCAATGGATATGGGAAATGGAAAGTATTTTCTTGAGGAGACTTCGCTTGGATTAGTAAATCCTTTAACAATGGAGAATTTAAAAGAAAGATTAGAAAAGAGACTTTCTTACAGAAACATCTCAATTACTAGTATGCAACATGAAGAACTTGGTTTGTTTTTACCCATGAATATGCCTATCCCAAACTTTAAACAACAAATATTGGGATATGGGGGGGCCGCCTCGATGGTTCACCCAGCCTCAGGATATTTAATTGGTAATGTTTTAAGAAGAGCTCCACTAGTAGCAAAAGCTATATCAAACGCAATGAATGATAAGAAATTAAGTACTTATCATATTGCCAGAAAAGGTTGGGAGAGTTTATGGCCTAAAGAATTAATAAGAAAGAAATCAATTTACCAATTTGGTTTGGAAAAACTCATGAGATTTGATGAAAAACTATTAAGAGAGTTTTTTGGTAGTTTCTTTAAATTACCTAAAACTCAATGGTATGGATTTCTAACTGATACATTAACCTTAAGAGAAATAGTATATGCAATGTGCATAATGTTTATAAGGGCCCCTTGGAGTGTCAAAAAAGGTTTAATGATTATGCGTGGTAAAGAACTAAAAATGTTATTGAGGATAGTTTTACCAAATATATAATTAAAAAAAAATGAGAACTCTTTTGATAAGTGGAGCTAGCAGAGGTATTGGACTAAATATTGCACATAAAGAACTAAAAGAAGGAAATAGAATTAGCATTGGACTAAGAGATTTAGAGTGTATTAAAGGAAGCGTTATTGATCCGAATAATTGGCCAAATGAAAAAATACTAATAAATAAATATGATGCATTAGATAAATTTTCCGCCAAAGAGTGGGTAGAAAATACAATTAGCAATTTTGGAGGTTTTGATACTCTAATAAACTGTTCTGGAGTCCTTTCAAAAGTTCCTTTTTTATATAAAGATAGGGATGAAGAAGAGATTTTAAATACTTTCAATATAAATTTTTTAGCTATTTGGAATTTATGCAGACTATCATGGGAACACTTAAGCAAATCAAAGAATGGAAGAATTATCGTTTTAGTTTCAATGAGCGGCAAGAGATCCAAAGGAGATTTAGCAGCATATTCCTCATCAAAATTCGCTTTGATGAGCCTTTGTCAAACAATGAAAAACAAAGGTTGGGAAGAAAATATTAGAGTTACTGCTATTTGTCCTAGTTGGGTTAATACAAAAATGGCTGAAAAGATATCATCCTTAGAAAAGTCAAAAATGACTCAACCAGAGGATATAGCTGAGATATGTTCTACAATTCTGAAATTACCAATGCAATCAGTTCCATTTGAAATAGCCTTAAATTGTAATTATGAAATTTAATTTAGTCTGAACATTAAAAAAGCTATTGTAATCATCGCAATTGCTATAAAAAAACCTTTTATCCGATTCGTTAATAATGAAAATAGAGATAAATCATCAGAAAAATATCCTCCAAAACTTCCTGTAATAAACAAAATGATCATAGGTATTGAGGCAAAACCAAATGAATAGGAAATATTTCTTAAAAATTCAACATTAAAGTAATTAAGAATTAAAAAATTTGTTCCAAGTAATAAAAAAGATGCGAATAAAGTTATGGAAACTTCAGCATCAAGTGTATGCGGTAAATTTCCCTTTAACTCAAATTGTTTTTTGCATTCAGATATTTGCCTTTTATTGAGCTTTAGATATCCAGTTTCAGGGATTCTTTGGGATTTATATTTTCTCAATAACCTAGCTTCAAGTGTTTCAGGTTCCTTAGTCATGATAGAGGTTAGTAATTCATCTGGTTTAAGTTTTCTAATTTTCTTATCAAGATTATCTGCCTTACCAATACGATAAAGATCTCCTACTCTTATGAGGTAAACATATCCCGCCATTTTCGATGTAAAATTAAGATTGTTCCTATGTAGATAATACTAAAAGAATCAAAAAAGTTTAATTTTTTTACAAAATGACAACAGATATTTTATATTCATTTCGTAGATGTCCATATGCTATTCGAGTTAGATGGGCATTATTAATTTGCGAAATCAAAGTAGAAGTAAGAGAAGTTGATTTAAAAAATAAGCCCATAGAATTCATGAATAAATCAATGACAAAAACTGTTCCAATTTTATTAAAAAAAAATAATGAAGTCATAGAGGAAAGTGTAGACATCATAATCTGGGCACTTTTAGAATCAAAGAAGGAAAATATAAAGAAATTTTATAATCCCAACAATAAAAAGGAAGAAATTTTAGAGATTATTTCTGAAAATGATCATAGTTTTAAATATCATTTAGATCGTTTTAAATATTCTGCAAGATTTAATACTAGCGAAGAAGATTATCATTTTTTAGAAGCTACTAAATTTATAAAAAAATGGAATAAAATTCTTACAAATAACAGATGGATAATTGGAGATAAACCTTCGATTGCAGATTGGTGTATTTGGCCATTTGTAAGGCAATTTAAAATTGCTTGCGAAAGCAAAAAAAAAACAAATTATTTTGATGATCCTATAAAAGAGTGGTTAGGATATTTTGAAAAACATCCACATTTTAAAGAATTAATGCATAAATTTGATCCATGGAAACCATCTTCAAAGAAGGAATATTTCCCTTTAAATTAGTTTTCAAATAATTTTCTTTTTTCAATAATTCTCGCTAATTCTAAAAAATAGCCTGCTGTTCTAAATTTTCCAATATTTTTTTCTTTAAATTCAATATCACTTCTAATTTCTGCAGTTTCAGCCATAATTAAATCCAGTTCGTTAAATCCAAGACTATATAATTCTCCTAGTTCAATTTCTCTTCCAAGCAAGTGACTCCTAAACCATTTTTCCTTGTTTTCTTGAGGCGGAATATCGTATGGTGTATGGGACATGAATTAAGAAAA
This sequence comes from Prochlorococcus sp. AG-686-O05, assembly GCA_003210235.1. Classification (GTDB taxonomy): domain Bacteria; phylum Cyanobacteriota; class Cyanobacteriia; order PCC-6307; family Cyanobiaceae; genus Prochlorococcus_A. The sequence continues at coordinate 52,444 of QCVV01000001.1, forward strand.
TATATTTTTATACTAACTTAACTTCTTATTGGTTACTCGTAGAGATCTTTTTATTAAATAAAAAAGCGCTAATAAAAATTAAAAAAGTTATTAATGCACAAATATCTGTCCAATAATCTAATCCGATTTTAGAGATTACTAATGGAGCTATGACAGTGAAAAATCCTCCAGATAGTATTAATTGGGCAAAAAGTTGCTTGGATGTAAAAATCGGAAGGGTTTTAGAAATATTTTTGGGATCTGCTAGCCTTAAAAGCAACAAACCAGAAGCAACTACGCCAGTAGAATTTCCAAACTCTATTAAACTTTTCTCAAACCAGTAATCATCAAATATAAAATATGCAAAATAGGTAATACAAATCAAATTCCATAACAAACCAAATATGGTAAGCAATAATATAAGCACCCAATTTTCAAAAACAGTCGCAATATCTAAACTTGCCATTGCTGTAAAAATCAATAAATCTGTGGATAATATGCCAATTTCTCTTTGAAGAATATTAGAAATAAAATGAGTATTTTTAGTTTTTTCTAAAATATATCTAATCAAAAGTGAACCTATAAGAATAAGTGGAAATACAGGTAGCGAAAAAATAATTTCTCTAGAAAAATCACCTAAGAAATTTGAAAAATATTTTAAAATTTGAAGTAGTAAGAGACCAAAGGAGATTGCTAAACCAGCGAAACCAAGATTTATAAGTAAAATTTTTAAATCTGCAAAAATTTCAGTTTCAAGATTTGAATTTGAATTAACTTTTTTATCAATAATTTCCTCTGTATCTGAAAGCCTTAAAGTTCTTCCAATAAAAATGAAAATACTGCCTAATAATGAAGAGGACAAAAGCCCCATTGTTGCCATAGCAAGACCGAGATCTAAGCCATCTGAAAATCCAAGCCTATTAAAACTTTCTCCAATGATAGATGCAGCTCCATGACCTCCCTCAAAACCCACCTCTATTAAACACCCCATTAAAGGGTTTATATCCATATGAGGAGCTAAAAGGTATTTAACAACTAAACCTCCAACAAAAAACTGGCCAAAACCTAAGGAGAGCGCAAGTAAGAACTGATTAAAAATAGGCTTTACTAAACCATTAATATTAGGTATTGGCCTGCCCATCATTAATGTTGCAAAAACTAAGGACAAAAGAGGGGTTGGAAAATTACTCCATACATTTGTAGTCTCCTTAGATAAAAAATGAATTAGACCGTAAGGCCCGATTGATATGCCAGCGACTCCTGAAATAACTGCGATGGGCAATCCAAATCTTTCTAATTGAACAGCTAGTTTTAATCTTCTACCAAATATCAAGAAAAAAGATATTATTAAAAATCCGGAAAAGCTTATTAAAAGGGAATTTGAAAAAATATCTTTATTTTGTAGGATAGAAATATTCAATTATTTAAACTTAATACAGTATAAATCTAATTTAATAAATAAATTTTATCAAATAAAAAAGGCCTCAAGTAATGAGGCCTTTTAATATTACTAAGTGATTTAAAGTTTAATCTTTAAGAGTAACTGTAGCACTATCAATATTACTGATAGCATTTGTAACTCTCTTGAAGTCAAATCCTAAGGCTCTAAGTGCATGCCATAGATGACCTTGAATAAAGAAGAAACCAAAGTAGTAGTGAACATTTGCTAACCAGGCTCTTGAAGTATAAACACCATCAGGAAGATCAACAGTATCAATCCAATATGGAGAGATACTAAATTTCAATTCAAGTGGTTCACCAAAAAACTCTACAGGATAAACTGTTGTATTTGATGCACTCCAGAAGGCAGCAATAATTGCCATCCAGCCAATACCTGCTAAAGACCATGAAAGCACAGCTTCTGCAGATAGAAGTCCTTTACCTTTAAATTTGGTATATTCACCAACTTGCTTTGTAGCAATGTGCCAAGCACCTCCAGTAATCAAGACAAATGCAAGGAAAGCATGACCTCCCATAACATCCTCTAAATCATCTATCAAAAGGAAATCTGTTTGATGGTTCCAAATCTCCGCAAGGTTTAGATCGTATTCAACTTGTCTAACTGCACCAATAGCGGGATCGTAAACTCCATGAACTCTTGCCCATTCAACGAGAAGAATAACAGCGAATCCAAGAATAATTAAATGATGACCAAGGATAAATGTTAATTTATCTGGATTATCCCATTCAATATTGAATTTCCTTGCCTTTGCGACTTCTGATTCTTCTAGATTTCCTGGTAAAAGAAGTGAGTGGAGTAATCCACCAGCAGCAAGAACCATTGAGGAAACCAAATGAACAATAGCTATAGCTAGTACTGGCTTGGTATCTCCCATTAGAACTCCGTTAGCATCAAACCCTATTCCAAGGGTGGCTAAATGAGGAAGTGCAATAAGAGGTTGTTGACCCATTGGGACACTGGGGTCAAATCTTGATAGTTCGAAAAGAGTGAAAGCACCGGCCCAAAAAACAATTAACCCTGCATGAGCGACATGAGCAGCGATAAATTTTCCTGAGCGATTAGCTACACCTGAATTACCAGCCCACCATCCATAGGTGGTGTCTGGATTACCATAGGTTTGCATTTAGGAATTGATTAGCTTAAACGTTTTGAGAATACTTTATATTTCATCAAACGGATGAATTAATAACAAAATTGTAAAGGTTATTAATTCTAAGAAATTATAGAAAAGTTAATTTCAATAGGATTTCTGAGTGCAAAGAATATAGTTTTAACCGAAAAATTAATTAATTAACCCAAAATTTTATTGCATTTTCAAAAATTCAAATTTTTTTATAAATCTTTTTTTGCTGACATAAATAATTTTTTGTGTAATAAAAACAAATACATTATTGACCCATGATCAAACAATTACTAAAAAGGGAATAAAATAGCTCTATATATGACAACATCCCAAAGAATTTCTGGAAAAATTTCACTAGAAATGAAATCTCAAGGACATTACAAAAAAGCTGCCAAGTCTTATCGTAAATCAGATCAATATATAAAAATGATTAACCTATATCCAATACTTCAAAGCACTTTGATTGACTGTGAAGATGAAAATCTAGTGAGGTAGAAATGTACTTAGAATTTAATTTTGATTCTTAGAAGGTTTAATATAATTTAGCAATTAAGTGCATATTGGTCATATTTTTCTTCAGAATAAAATTCATCAATTAATTTTTTGCATAACATTGAATTATAAAGAGCCTCTGGATTCCAGGGTTTTTTTTGTCCGAGAGGAGAGCTTTTCCAATGTATTCCAGGTTTTAAAAAACCATTCTCCCTTAGATGGGAAAGTTTAATTTCAGTTATACCTATATCCTCGGCAGCAGAATTAGAGGAGTGCCATATATTTTCTAACATTATTTAGTTTAAATATTATTAATCCTTAATAACGTTTTTTTGAAGACTTTGAAAGGGGAGTCAAATTTTAGATAATTATTAGATTGATAGAAATACAGTCTTTATAATTGATCTTGAATTTATAATTTTAATTTCAAATTAAGAAATATTAAATAAGGAATTATTGTTAACAAAGATTTTAATCATCTCTTCTTTTACAATATTGCCTGATTTGTAATCTAAATAATCCTTAGTGATTGATTGACTTTTAGAAAGATTTAACCATCCTTTATTCCATTTTTCACTATTTGTTAATTCCTTATATGAGATTTTTAAACTAATCTCAACATCAATTACAGAAACCATCAAAAATTTAATTTGATCTTTTTCTCTAATCTTATTTACTAAAACAAAATGCCTTAATCCATTTATAGATTTATTTGAAGTCCAGAAGATTTCCACTAACTAAAAAAATTACAAACTTTTTTGATCATTTTTAGAAATACTTTTGTATTCTTTTCTAATTTCTTCTAATAAACTTTTCCTTTTTTTTAAGTAAGAATTGGATTCTTTTTTTGATAAGTCAAATCTTTCTTTTTTAGTCAAGTTCATCCATTCATACAAATTACTTTTGTTGAATTTAATTTCTCTATATTTTTTAAAAACTTTTTTATATTTGGAAAATTTTAGAAATATAAATGAAAACATAATTAAAATGAAATTAATAAGATAATTTTCAGCATTCTAGAGGTTTATATCTAAAAGCAAATTACTTTTAAGCCACTTTTCTAGTTTAATATTGTCCTCAATTGAAATAGTCTCTTGTTGAACTTCAGAAACTTCATTATTAAAAAGTCTAATAACAAATTCTCTATTACAAGCTTCATCATCACCAATAACAATAATACTTTTTGATTTAATTTTATTAGCTTTTTTAAATTGCTTTGAAAATGATGCCCCACTAACATCTAATTCTGTTTTTAAATCATAATTTCTTAACTTTCTAGATAAGTCCATTGCCAATGTTTCAGCATTAAACCCTTTATTCACAATATAAATATCTGTATCTCTACTTTTTTCAAGATCTTTACCGGATAATAAAATGAGTCTTTCCACTCCAATTGCGAATCCAATAGCTGGAGTTTCTGTCCCTCCCATTTGACTAATCAAATTATCATATCTTCCTCCTCCACATACTGTAGCTTGAGAACCTAGTAAACCACTGGTAATTTCAAAGGCGGTATGTGTGTAATAATCCAAACCTCTTACTAAATTAAAATTTTCGATAAAAGGTATTTTAAGAAGTTTTAATTTTTCTTTAATAGTTATATATCTCTCGAGACTTTTTTCAGATAAAAAGTCAAATAATTTGGGGGCATCTTCAAGAATCTTTTTTGTTTGAACATTCTTAGTATCTAAAATTCTTAAAGGATTCTTATCTATTCTCTGTTGAGAGTCCAAATCTAAAGAGTTTTTATTAACCTCTAACCATGTTAAAAATGCCTTTTGGAAATTTGATCTGTCAGTGTGATCCCCTAAGGTATTAATTTCAAGATTAAGTTCTTTTATTCCTAATTTCTCCAAAATATCCCAAGCCAAAGTAATAATTTCGATATCACTTCTTACAGATTCGTAACCAACAAATTCAACTCCCAACTGATGAAATTGCCTTTGTCTTCCTGCTTGAGGTCTCTCATATCTAAACATAGGTCCCATGTACCAAAGTTTCTGAGAAGGTTTAGCTGATATTCCATTTTGTATTAATGCTCTTGCCACTGATGCAGTACCCTCTGGTCTTAATGTGCATGACCTTTCACCCCTATCCAAAAAAGTATACATCTCTTTGCTAACAACATCGGTACCTTCTCCAATCCCCCTCATAAATAATTCAGTCATTTCCAGTATTGGAGTTCTGATTTCTTTTACAGAAGCCCTAAAAAGTTGCTCCAATATTATTTTTTCAACATTTTGCCACTTTATTAATTGATCAGGTAAAAGATCTACTGTTCCTCTAAGATTTTTAAAGTTATTCAAAGTTCTAATAAATAATTCAAAAATTTTAATTTACATAGAAATTAAATTTTTGAGGGGAACTACTATGTCATAATTTAATTTAACATTTAGAGAAAATATTGGGAAACACTAATAAGAAAGAGAGTCAGCATTGTGGCACAAAACCAAAAAAAATTGCTTTTGGCATTGCACCCTTAGGAATTGTTTCTATTGGAATAGTTCCTATGGGCGTTATTAGTATTGGGGTAGTGCCAATGGGTGTTTTTTCCTTTGGTGCTGTTGCTATGGGAATAGTTAATCTTTCAGTAGTCGGTATGGGCATAATTTCTTCTGGAATAACAACCATGGGGGTATGGGAATATTCTCCTAAATCACAAAGCCATGATCATCGCGGACACTCTAAGAAGATATCAAATATTAAAAAAGAGAAAATTATGCCAGTCCTTTATAAGACAAAAGAAGAAGCGATGAAAGCGGCTACAAGATATGGATGTGTAGGTGCACATAAAATGGGTGAAAAATGGATGCCCTGCAAAATGCACTAAAGACTCTTCAAATTTTAAAAACTGAAAAATTAATTTAATATCTGCACTTTAAAGTCAAGATCAATTGCCTCTTCAGCTGTTAATTTCTTAGTCCAAGCCCCTTCAACAGGGTTATTCCAACGAAATCCAGCGTTCTTAGCTAATGATCTTTCTTCATAACTTACCAATGCTCTATATAAAAATCTTGGCTCAGTCGCTTTAATAAGAAGCTCTTCTAAATTTTCACATTTTTTGAAGACCTCTGAAATATAAAAGCAATCAGATAGAGCTCGATGTAAATTCCAAACTGGAATTGAAAAAGATAAAGCAAGATCAGTTACTGAAGGTCTATTTTTTAATGATTTTTGACATGACCAATTAATATCTTCAAGACTACAAATCCATTTTTTCTCAAGTTTGGGCAATCTACCTTTACCAAACCATTTTTTGTCAAAATCTACATTATGAGCCACGATTACATCAGAACTATCCACAAGTTTTAAAAAGAAATTCAAGCCATCCTCCCAAGGTTGAATAATGTTTGTAACTTCTACAGATATCCCATTAATATATTCTGCTTCATTTGAAGTTACAGGTAATAAGAATGAAACCTGCGAAAGAACAGCTTTAGAAGGTACGTGAAATAAAATGCAGCCTATCTCAATAATTTCATCTTTATTTTCATCTAGACCAGTTGTTTCAGTATCAAGAATTAAAATTTTTTCTATATTATTATTTTGAAGGATACCTTTTGGGATTGAGATAGACTTATTTAAAGTCTTTGATTTATCATTATCTTGATTATTAATTTCATTCTGAAGAAAATCCAATTGGTTTAATTCATTTTTGTTAGATAGTTCCAATCATTAAAAAAATCTCTAGTTCATATTGACGCATTTTAACTTTTTTTCCCTTAAGTTAATAATAATTAAATATTTTAGTATAGGAACAAATTCCTTTTTGAAAGTATCGCAAAGATATGAATAGATTTTATAAAAATGCCTTTCACAAGATATCAATTTAATAACTATTGTTATTGGCCATCCAATCCAAAGAAGATCATTGAATTTATTGGTGGAAGCTATTTAGCATCCAAACCTGATTTTACTTATAAAAGATTTATAGAAAATTTAATAAAAAAAAATTATGCAGTACATGCCTATAAATATACTCCGCAATTCGATCACCAAGAACTTGCCATAAAAGCATGGAAAGATTTTAAAAATTGCCGTAGGTCTTTATCAAAAAGATTAGGATCATCAATTCCCTCTGTAAGGATAGGTCATAGTCTTGGTTGCAAGCTTCACTTAATTTCACCAGATGGAGGTAGAAATTGTGAGAAATTTATTTCAATCAGTTTTAACAACTTCAGTGCGAACAAATCAATTCCATTATTAAAACAAATATCTCAAAAGTTAGAATTTAATAGTGAATTCAGTCCAAGTCCTGATAGAACATTAAGAATAATTGAAAACACCTATAATCAAAAAAATAATTTCCTAATAAAATTCAACTCAGATGAATTAGATCAAACAGATAAACTACTTTCTTGTCTTAAAGCAAGAAAAGAAGATAATTCAAAAGGGATCATCCTAAGGGGTACACACACTATTATTGCTAGTGCAGGATTAAGAGAAAACTTCCTAGGGGCTTGGGCAGATGATAATTTAAAAAGAAATACAATTAAACAGATTTCAAATTTAATTGAAAATTAGTACTAGGATATTTCCTTTAATTTCTCTAAAACAGAACTATCTTCAAGTGTACTTATATCTCCACTTATTTTTTCACCTTCTGCTAAGGATCTCAAAATTCTCCTCATTATTTTTCCACTTCGTGTTTTAGGAAGAGAATCAGAAATTATTATTTTTTCTGGCTTAGCAATAATTCCAATTTCATTGACGACATGTTTTTTTAAATCCTCTACTATTTCGGAAGAACTTTCCACATCTTTTTCTAAAGACAAGAATGCAACGATAACTTCACCTTTTAAATCATCTTTTTTTCCAACAACAGCAGCTTCCGCAACTGACTTATGACTTACTAATGCAGACTCTATTTCCATAGTTCCCAATCTATGACCAGAAACGCTTATAACATCATCAACCCTTCCCATAATCCAAATATATCCTTCTTTATCAATCCTCGCTCCATCACCAGAAAAATAAACATTCTTTTCATCTCTAAAAGAAATAAAATTCCAGTAACTATCCAAATATCTTTGTGAGTTACCATGAATTGTGCGCATCATTCCAGGCCATGGTTTTTTAACAATCAAATATCCTCCCTCATTTTCCATAACCTTTTCTCCATTCTTATCAACGACTTCAACCTCAATTCCTGGTAATGAGAATGTCGCCGAACCTGGCTTTGTTGCTACGGCTCCAGGAAGAGGACTTATCATCACACCTCCAGTTTCCGTTTGCCACCAAGTATCTACGATGGGGCATTTATTGTTACCTATTACATCCCTATACCACATCCAAGCTTCTGGATTAATTGGTTCACCGACTGTACCCAATAGTCTTAGGCTTTTTAAATTGTATTGATCTGGGATCTCTCGTCCAGACTTCATAAATGATCTTATTGCCGTTGGCGCTGTATAGAAAATAGAAACTTTATATTTTTGGATAACTTCCCAAAAAGCCCCTAGATTGCCTGACCTTGGAACTCCTTCATACATAAGTGTTGTGGCACCGTTAGATAAAGGGCCATAAACGATATAACTATGACCAGTAATCCATCCAACATCTGCTGTACACCAATAGATATCATCATCTTTTATATCAAAAATCCACTTGAATGTTAAGTGAGACCATAGATTATAACCTGCTGTAGTATGAACAACTCCTTTTGGTTTCCCAGTAGATCCTGATGTATATAAGATAAACAATCTATCTTCACTATTCATAATTTCAGGTTCACACCAATCTTTTTGTTCTTTTAATAATTCGTGCCACCAAAAATCTCTTTCAGTAATCATCGATATACTATTTTTAGTTCTTTGAACAACGATAACTTTTTCAACTACTTTATAAGCCCCACTTTGAATGGCTGCATCAACCGCCCTCTTCAACTCAATTACTTTATCTTTTCTAAAGCCACCATCTGCTGTTATTACAAATCTTGCATTTCCATCAATCAATCTATCTTTTAATGATTCTGAGGAAAAGCCTCCAAAAACAACTGAATGCGGAGCTCCAATTCTTGCGCAAGCAAGCATAGCAATCATTGCTTCAGGAATCATTGGCATATAAATACATACCAAATCGCCTTTTTTGATTCCCAACCCTTTTAAAGCATTTGCAGCTTTACATACTTCTTTAAGAAGTTCTTGATAAGTATATTTTCTATCATCTCCTGGTTCACCCTCCCATATGAGTGCGTTTTTATTACCAAGTCCGTTTTTGATATGTCTATCTAAGCAGTTATAAGTGATATTCAATTTACCTTCAGTAAACCATTTAAAAAAGGGCTCATTTCCACTATCTAAAACAGTCTTAAATGGTTCAAACCAATCAATCTCAGAGTTTGCAAAAGATTCCCAGAATTTTATTGGATTATCTAAAGATTGTTTTTTTAAACTTAATAATTCCTCGAAACTTTTTATATTTGAATTTTCAGCAAATTCTTTTGAGGGAGGAAAAACTCTTTTTTCTTCAAGAATATTGTTGATTGAATTATTCTTATCTAGTGTCATTAAAAGTATCAATAATTTATAAATTTAATCTAAATAACTAAATTTTTCAAAAACTTTTAATGGAAGTTATTAACTTAAAAATAAATTTTTTAATTCAATAAAGACGACTGAGCACAAATTCGGGCAAAGCTAACAGAGCCCTCTTATATTCTGAGTCAGGAAGCCATAATATTGCTTCTTTTGAATGAAGAGCAAAATCTTCAGCTAATTTTCTAGAACGTTTTATGGCTTGAGAGTTCATGACAATATTTAAAGCATTATTTAAATCTTCCTTTTCTACAAGTTCTCTATTAATCAAAACAGATAAATTTTCATTTTCTTCTAGAGCATATAAAACTGGAGCAGTAAGGTACCCACTAGCGAGATCACTTACTGCTGGTTTCCCTAATTGTTTATCATTACCCGTAAAATCAAGAATATCGTCAACGACCTGAAAAGCTAATCCAATATTCTTACCAAATTCGTATAATCTATCCAATTTTTCATCTTCTAAATTACTCAAGACCCCAGAAGCCTTAGTACTATTGGCAATTAGGGATGCTGTTTTACAGTAACTTTTATTAATATATTTCGAAAAAGTTTGTCCCGAATCAAATCTATTTAAATTTTGCTTTATTTCACCTTCTGCTAAATCCATTATTACTCTACTGAGAAGTTTAACTACTTTGACATTATCTAAGTTTGCCAAATGCCAACTAGCTTGAGCGAATAAAAAATCCCCGGCCAGAACAGCAACTCTCGTATTAAATCTACTGTGAACAGTATCAACACCTCTTCTTGTAGAGGCTTCATCCACAACATCATCATGAACCAAAGATGCTGTATGAATCATTTCAGTAATCTCGGCGAGTCTTTTATGTTTGGTTGTCAAAGTAAAATCTGGCGAAATAGCTTTTGAAATTAATAAAACTATTCCAGGTCTTAACCTTTTTCCTCCGGCACTAAATAAGTGCTCTGCTGCTGCCTGAAGAATTGGATGACCAGCACCTATTAAATTTTTCAGTTCGAGAATAAGATCATCAAGATCATTCTCAACTGGTTGTAGAAGTTCTGTTACTGTATTCATGATTATCCTCATACATATATTAAGGAATCAATCATTGCTTCGGAGGTTAACTAAGGTAATTTCTTTATTTAATTTCAACCAATATTTCACTTTTCTGGAAAACTCTTCACTTTTAGCGGTTACAAAGAATCTTATATTATCGTGGCAAATACTCTCACAGCAATGATTCTTTGTAATTAAGAATGAATTATTAAACTTATTTACTAAAGCCGCTGAAGGATCAATAATTTTGATCTTAGGATCAATCCTATTTCTTAAAACGTTATAAATCAAGGGATAATGGCTACATCCAAGTATTATTTCTTCAACATTTTCTTTCAATAAAGGATTGATATACAAATCCGATAGATTACTTAATCTGTCTAAGTCAAGGAGGGTTCTTTCTATTTCCGGTACAAATTCAGGACATGCTTGTTGAAATACTTTTACATTTTCTCTTTTTGATTCAATTATTTTTTTGTAGTACAAAGATTTAATAGTTGCAGGGGTCGCTAAAACACCAATATATTGCTTAGTTACTATTTCTGAAACTGAATAAATTAAATCAAAACAAGGAATTTCTAGATTATTTTCTAAAATATCTAAGGCACATGCATTTGTAGTATTACAGGCTATTAGTAATGCATCCAAATTTTTGCCTCTAAACCAATTACAAATTTCCTTTGCGATAAATCTTATTTGTTCAATATCTTTATTTCCATATGGAACTCTCCTTGTATCAGCCAAATAAAAAACCTCAACATCCTTTCGGGTTTCCAATAAAGTGCTAAGAATCGTAAACCCTCCTATACCACTGTCAAAGATTCCTATTTTAAGATTCACTCTGTCCTAGAAAGATATTCAAGAATGCCATTTGTGATTGCATAAGCTATTCTTTTTCGATGAATAGATTTTTCTAGTCTTCTAGCATCCAATCTTCCTGTTAAAAAACCTATTTCTACAAGTACTGCTGGCATTCTCGTATTCTTAATAACGAAAAACCTCCCTTGTCTAACTCCTCTATCAGGACTTCCAGGAGAAACTTTAAGTATTTGTTTTTGAATTTTTTTTGCCAATAGTCGTCCTCTCCATCCCGTGTAGTAAAAAGTTTCTAGCCCGTTAATATCTCTTCTTTTACCTCTTGAAGCATTAGCATGAATACTTACAAAAATATCAGCATCAGTTTTGTTAGCCATAGAGACTCTTGGAGGTAAAGCTAAATCAACTTCATTATTTCTGGTTAATCTAACCTTTACACCTTTTTTAGATAATAATTTTTTTACTTGTTTAGAAACATCAAGGACCACATCTGTTTCTCTTAACCCTCCTATCCCGATTGCTCCTGGATCTGGCCCCCCATGGCCTGGGTCAATAACAACATAAAACTTATTTTGCTTAATATCCGGTAATTGCAAAAACTCATAATTTCCAATCCCTGATTTAATTGGCTTTTGATTATCCTTATATTTGTAAGAAGATTTACTGACTAGGCCTTCCCCAATTTTTTGAAAAGATTTTTTAGGTAAATTAAATAATTTAATCTTCCATCTATTTTTGTCAGTAGCAACTAACCTCCAATTAAGCGGTTTCAAATTATTATTTTCGGAAAATTC
>QCVV01000002.1 GCA_003210235.1 Prochlorococcus sp. AG-686-O05
CATTAACTATTGATCCTGAATCTATTAGGTTTTGATATGAAATTGTCTGAGCTCTAATAAATCCTTTTTCAAAATCAGTATGTATTACTCCTGCAGCTTGTGGCGCAGTCATCCCATCTTTTATTGTCCAAGCTTTAGTCTCTTTTTCTCCAGTTGTAAAATAAGTTTTTAATCCTAATAATTTGTATGTAGATTTTATTAAAGATTTTAATCCGCCTTCCTCTACACCTAAACCAATTAGGTAATCTTTTTTATCCTCAGGCTCTAACTCTATTAATTCTGATTCAACTTGAGCTGAAATTTTTATACATTCTGTATTTTCAGAGTTTGCAAAACTCTGCACTTTTAAAGAGAAATCATTACCTTCAGCTAAATCATTTTCATTTAAATTAGTCGCATAAACAATTGGTTTCGCAGTAAGAAAGCCCAATTGTTTAATCATTAAATTTTCTTCATCGCTTAAAGATAATGACCTAACTGAAAGACCTTTTTCTAACTCATCCTCAATTTTTTCTAATAGAGAATCTTCTTGAGCTGCTTCTTTACTTGTTTTTACTTGTTTCTTGATTCTTTCTCTTCTTTTTTGAAGTTGAGATAAATCAGCTAAATTTAACTCTAAATTAATAATCTCAATATCATCTAAAGGATCAATCTTCCCTGAGACATGAATCACCTCACTATCTTCAAAACATCTCACGACGTGAACTATTGCATCAACTTCTCTAATGTTGGAAAGAAATTTATTTCCTAACCCCTCGCCTTTACTTGCACCTTTTACAAGACCTGCAATATCGACAAATTCAATTTTAGTGGGGATAATATTTTGACTAGAACTTAGAATACCTAACTCTTGAAGCCTTTGATCAGGAACTGAAACAATACCTTTATTTGGCTCGATGGTACAAAAGGGAAAGTTTGCAGCTTGCGCTTTTGCATTTTCAACAAGCGCATTAAATAAAGTTGATTTCCCAACATTTGGTAATCCAATAATACCGGCTTTTAACATTTGAAAAAATTTATAGATAAATTAGTCATAGAATCATCTTCTTGTAATATAGAGTTTACTTAACCAACCCTGGATAAGTTAATCATAATCGTTTCGATTATTCACTATAGTTTCTAAATATCCTTAATTGCTTGCTTACAAAAAAAATATGCTTAATTTAATAAAAAAGAATTTGAATATTAAAAATGGGATTGCATTAATTCTACTGGCAACGTTTTTTGTATTTTTAAGTAATTCTTTAAAGAAAAACAAATCAAAAGACATATCCAGCTTTGTAGTTTCCGTTGAAAAGGGAATTCTTTCTGAATCAATTAACACCAGTGGAGAAGTAAAGGCTACTAGATCAAGCAATATTAGCCCAAGAAAACAAGGAATAATTGAAAAAATCAAAGTAGGAGAAGGTGATCTCGTAAAAAAAGGTCAGATTTTGGCTACTCTCGATGATGAAGATTTCGTCTATAAACTTGAAGAACTTGAATTAAATTTAAAAAAACAAAAATCTGAATATTTAAGAAGAGAATATTTATTTAAAGAGGGAGCAGTTAGTAAAGAGGATTATGAAAGCTATAAAAACAAGTACAATACAAGCGAAGCGAAATTAAGTGATGCTAAAGCTGAAAAAAATTTTTATTTAATAAAAGCTCCATACCCAGGGAAAATAACCGCTAAATATGCAGAGATAGGCTCATACGTTGCTCCTAGTTCAAATTTAAGTTCGGACTCTAAAGCTAAAAACTTTATTTTTGAATTATCAGAAGGTCTTGAAATTATTGCTAAAGTTCCAGAGAGTGATATAGGAAGAATAAAAACAGGTCAAGAAGCCTCTGTAAGAATAGAGGCTTATCCCTCAAATAAATACAGGGCAATAGTTAAAAAGATAGCGGAAAGGGCAGTAAAAGATAATAATGTAACTTCATTCGAAGTAACGTTGAATTTCAAAGAAATTTCTGAGGAAATAAAAATAGGTATGACCGCTGATCTTGAATTTATAGTTAAAAGTAATGAAGAAAAAATCTTAGTTCCGACAGTTTCGATTGTCACCGAAAAAGGTGAAAAAGGTGTCTTAAAAGTAGATAAAAATAATGCTCCGAAATTTGAAAAGATAGAAATAGGTATTAGTAGCGGTAATAGAACTTCGATAATTGATGGTTTAAGACCTGGAGAACAAATCTTTATTGATATTCCACCTTGGGCGAATAAAAGAAAATGAGTTTAAAATCCAAAGACTCAAAAAAACCAATTTTACTTTTAGTTGATGGCCATTCTCTAGCCTTTAGAAGCTTCTATGCATTTAGCAAAGGGATTGATGGGGGATTAACAACGAAAGAAGGTTTCCCAACTAGTGTCACCTATGGATTTTTAAAAAGCCTTCTAGATAATTGCAAAAATATCAATGCTGAAGGTGTTTGTATTACTTTTGATACAGAGAAACCAACATTTAGGCATGAACTAGATCCAAATTATAAAGCTAATAGAGATGTTGCTCCTGATGTTTTTTTTCAAGACATTGAGCAATTAGAAATCATCTTAAAAGAAAGTCTTAATTTACCTATTTTTAAATCCCCTGGCTTCGAAGCTGATGATCTATTAGGGACAATTGCTAATGATGCAGCTTCAAAAGGTTGGTGCGTAAATATTCTATCTGGGGATCGAGATTTATTTCAATTAGTTGATGATCAAAAAGATATTTATGTTCTCTATATGGGAGGAGGTCCCTATGCTAAAAGTGGTAATCCAACTTTAATTAATGAAAATGGAGTCAAAGAAAAATTAGGAGTTTATCCAGAAAGAGTTGTAGATTTAAAGGCATTAACTGGTGATAGTTCTGATAATATTCCAGGAATAAAAGGTGTAGGACCAAAAACTGCAATTAATTTATTAAAAGAAAATGATACCTTAGATGGGATTTATAAAACCTTGGAGGTTATTCAACAAGATGGGGGTAAAAAATATCAAGGATTTATAAAAGGTGCCGTAAAGGAAAAGTTAAAAAATGATAAATTCAATGCTTATCTTTCAAGAGATTTAGCAAAGATAGATGTTGAAGTGCCCCTAGTATTAAGTAATGGATATGAACTAAATCAAATAAATAAAGATTCCCTCTCCGAATCTCTTCAAAAACTTGAATTATCAACTTTACTCAGGCAAATTGATATTTTTAATTCAACGTTTAGTAAAGGTGGTTTTAATAAAAATAATGAGGGTAAACAAAAGAAAAAAGAATTAAAAGTTTCAGCATCTATAGATTTTAAAGAAACAGAAAATGAACTCCCAAAAATCAAAGTAAATATAGTTAATAATTTCAAATTACTAGATCAACTAGTTAAAAAATTAGAGATTTCTAAGGAGATCGTTGCCTTAGATACTGAGACAAATAGTTTAAATCCTTTAGATGCAGAACTTGTTGGTATAGGTTTTTGTCTTAGCGAAGAAATTAATGATCTGTTTTATATACCCCTTGGTCATCAATCGCAAAAAGATGAGCTAAATCAATTAGCAATTGAAGATGTATTCTCTAGTTTAAGATCTTGGATAGAAAGTCCAGAAAAAGAAAAAACACTTCAAAATTGTAAGTTTGATAGACAAATCTTTTATAACCATGGGCTAAATCTTAAAGGAGTTACTTTTGATACACTCTTAGCAGACTACATTCTCAATAATCAGGAAAAACATGGATTAAGTGAAATTAGTTTTAGAGAATTTGGATTTAATCCACCAACTTTTAAAGAAACAATTGGAAAAAATAAAGATTTTTCGTTCGTCGACATTAATGATGCAAGTATTTATTGTGGTTATGATGTATTTCTAACTTACAAGATCGCAAAAATTTTTAAAGAAAGATTTAATAATGAAAATCAGAATTTAACAAAATTATTTAAAGAAATCGAATTACCTTTAGAGCCAGTCTTATCAGAAATGGAGATGAATGGTATCAGAATAGATATCACTTATTTAAATGAACTTTCTAAAGAATTAAAAAGTACATTAGAAAATATTGAGGAAAATGTTTTTGAAATAGCCAAGCAAGAATTTAATTTATCTTCCCCAAAACAACTTGGTGAAATATTGTTTGAGAAGTTAAATCTTGACAAAAAAAAATCAAGGAAAACAAAAACAGGTTGGAGTACTGATGCCGTTGTTCTTGAAAGATTAGTAGAAGAACATGAGATCATTCCCTATCTAATAAAACATAGAACTCTTAGTAAACTTTTAAGTACATATATTGATGCTCTTCCCAACCTTATCAGTGAAAAAACTGGACGAGTTCATACCAACTTCAATCAAGCAGCTACTGCTACTGGTAGATTAAGCAGTAGCAATCCAAATCTTCAGAATATCCCTGTCAGAACAGAATTCAGTAGAAGAATAAGAAAAGCCTTCTTGCCAGAAAAAGATTGGAAATTATTATCAGCAGATTACTCTCAAATTGAATTAAGAATACTAGCTCACTTAGCTAATGAAGACATTCTTATAAATGCATTTCACAAAAATGATGATATTCACTCTCTAACAGCACGATTGATTTTTGAAAAGGAAGAAATAAATTCCGATGAAAGGAGAGTTGGTAAAACCATTAATTTTGGGGTTATTTATGGAATGGGAATAAAAAAATTCGCACGCTCAACAGGGGTAAGTACGACAGAAGCAAAAGTATTTTTGATTAAATATAAAGAAAGGTATACCAAAATTTTTAAATTTCTAGAACTTCAAGAAAGGCTTGCTCTGTCGAAAGGTTATGTAGAAACAATTTTCGGAAGGAAGAGAGAATTTAAATTTGATAAGAATGGACTTGGCAGATTAATTGGAAAAGATCCATATGAAATTGATTTACAAACAGCTAGGAGAGCTGGAATGGAAGCTCAGTCATTGAGAGCTGCGGCAAATGCTCCAATTCAGGGTTCTAGTGCTGACATTATAAAAATAGCTATGGTTCAATTAAACAAAAAATTATTAGAGATGAATATTCCAGTTAAAATGCTTTTACAGGTTCATGATGAATTATTGTTCGAGGTCCAACCAGATTTCTTAGAAATCACAAAGCAATTAGTAAAAGAAACTATGGAAGATTGTGTAAAATTAAAGGTCCCACTTTTAGTCGATATCGGAGTTGGAAATAACTGGATGGAAACCAAATAATCTTCAAATAAATACTTTTTTAATATGATCAAATTATTTAATACTTTAAGTAAAAACGTTGAAGTCTTTAAACCAATAGATGAAGTAGTAAAGATTTATTGTTGTGGCGTAACTGTTTATGATTTATGTCATCTTGGGCATGCAAGAAGTTATATAGCTTGGGATGTCTTGAGAAGATTCTTAATTTATAGTGATTTTAAAGTAAAGTATGTGCAGAATTTTACTGATATCGACGATAAGATTTTAAAAAGAGCAAAAGAAGAAAATAGCTCTATGAAAGAAGTATCAGAAAAAAATATTACTGAATTCCACAAGGATATGGATGCCCTAGGGATTATGAGGCCAGATAGTATGCCAAAAGCTACAAATCATATTTGCAATATTTGTTCATTTATAAAAGTTCTTGAGGATAAAGGTTTTGCATATGCCAGAGGTGGAGACGTTTATTATTCTGTTTTTAAAAATAAAAATTATGGAAAACTAAGTAATCAAAATATCCTAGAGCAAAATATTAATCAACAAGGCAGGATGACTACTGATGAAAGTAATAAAAAAGATAATCCTCAAGACTTTGCTCTATGGAAAAAAGCAAAAGAGAATGAACCATCTTTTGATTCGCCTTGGGGAAAGGGGAGACCAGGATGGCATATTGAATGTTCTGCGATGGTAAAAGATGAATTAGGAGAAACAATTGATATCCATTTAGGAGGTTCTGATCTTATTTTTCCTCACCATGAAAATGAGATTGCACAATCTGAATCAGCTAATAATAAAAAGCTAGCAAACTATTGGCTTCATAACGGCATGGTCAATGTAAACGGACAAAAGATGAGTAAATCTTTGAAAAACTTTACTACCATAAGAGACTTATTAGATTCAGGGACAAGTCCGATGACCTTAAGATATTTTGTTTTAACCGTAAACTATAGAAAGCCACTCGATTTCACAAATGAGGCTTTGAGAAGTGCCTCCGAAGCATGGAAAAATATTAATGTTGCACTTTCTTTTTTTGATATTACTAAAAAAGAAAATCTATCGATTGAGTTAAATGAAACCAATGAATTTATTGAAGAAAAATATAAAGAAATGATCAATCACGAAATATCTCAAAAAAAGATAAAGTTTACTAACGCATTAAATAACGACCTCAATACAGCAGGAGCAATTGCAATTATTTATGAATTAGCTAAACCACTAAAAAACTTTATAAATCAATTCCAAAGAATTAAAAAACTTGAAATAAATACTAATGAAAAATTTCATCTTAGAGAAACTTTAAAAACACTAGAGGAACTAACCGAAGTGCTTGGATTAAAAAAAGAGGAAATAATAATCGAAAACAAAATCAACGAAGATCAAATATTATCCCTTATTAATAAAAGATTGATAGCAAAAAAGGTAAGAGATTATGCAAAAGCCGATAAAATAAGAAATTCATTAAAGGAAAAAGGAGTAGAACTCATAGATCAATCCCCTGAGCTAACAACATGGGTTAGGATCTAAATTTTAAGAAAAAACCCAATTTAAAATTTTTATTTTTTAAATTCACCTTTAAGTGGGAAAATATTATAAATATTAGAGAAAATTGAAATACATCACTGTACTTGGTTCAACGGGGTCAATTGGAACTCAAACTCTCCAAATAGTAAGTGAACTTCCAGATAAATTCAAAGTAGTGGCTCTTTCAGCGGGGAGAAATATAGACTTATTGACTGAGCAAGTTAGTCTACATAAACCAGAAGTTATTGCTATCGAGGATGAAAATCTTTTAACAGATTTAAAAAATAATATTAATAATTTAGGGATAACCAATCCTCCAATAGTTTTAGGTGGTCGAGAGGCAATTAATTCAGTAGCAGCATGGGATTCTGCAGATACTGTAATTACTGGGATAGTAGGATGTGCTGGACTTATTCCGACGATGTCAGCAATTAAGGCTGGTAAAAATATTGCTCTTGCCAATAAAGAAACATTAATTGCCGCGGGTTCGGTTGTTATACCTGCTTTAAAGGAAAACAAAAGTAGACTTTTACCTGCAGATTCTGAGCATTCAGCTATCTTTCAATGCATACAAGGATTACCTAATTATGAAAATGCCGATTTTTCAACAGGTAAAATCCCAAATGGGTTAAAAGCTATTCATTTAACCGCATCAGGTGGTGCTTTTAGAGATTGGGCCGTAGAGGATTTAAAAAATGTCACAGTAGAAGATGCGACTTCCCATCCAAATTGGAGTATGGGGAGAAAAATAACTGTAGATTCTGCCACTCTTATGAACAAAGGATTAGAGGTTATTGAAGCACATTATCTATTTGGGACGTCCTACGAAAATATTGAAATTGTTATTCATCCTCAAAGTATTATTCATTCAATGATTGAGATGGAAGACTCTTCTGTTTTAGCTCAATTAGGATGGCCTGATATGAAGCTCCCAATTTTATATGCAATGAGTTGGCCAGAAAGATTCAAAACTAATTGGAAAAGATTCAATTTAACTGAGATTGGTCAACTTACATTTAAAAAACCGGACGAAGTAAAATATCCATGTATGGGACTTGCATACTCAGCAGGAAAATGTTCAGGAACAATGCCTGCAGTACTCAATGCTGCAAATGAAATGGCGGTAGATCAATTTCTAAAGGAAAAAATTTCTTTTCAAGAAATTCCTATTTTTATAAATAAAACTTGTGAATCACATTTGAATAAACTTAACTTAAATCCAAAGTTAGAAGATATTCTAGAAGTCGATAGTTGGGCCAGAATTTTTGTAAAAGAAGAAATAAAAAAAGGGAAAAAATATATCAAAGTAGGTTAAAAAAAGTGAAATTTCATAAGCACTTATTACTTTGTGCAACGCCTACAAAACAAAAATGTTTTAAAGGCGATGAAGGTAGTAAGACTTGGGAATGTCTTAAAAAGACTTTAAAAAATTATGAGAATGATTCTTCTTCAAGAAATATTCAAATATTGAGATCTAAAGTTGATTGTTTAAGAATATGTAAAAACGGACCAATTCTTCTTATTTGGCCGGATGGCATTTGGTATGAAAAAGTTTCTCCAGAAAAAGTATCAGAAATTTTCATCTCTCATGTTGTTAATGGTAATCCAATCGAAAAGTGGATTTTCAAAAAAACTCCTTTTGAAAAATAATTTTAAAGATATATATTTCTTAAATACTAGAAAGCCAATTCTTAACTGCTTCATCAGACCAACAACCATTATTTGAATGGAAACCATTATGTCCCCCTTTATTAGTAATTAAAATAGTTAATTTATTAAATGATTCATTCAAAGAATTTTTCAAATTTAAAGTAGATTGATAAGGAACCCAAGGATCATCCTTAGCGTGAATTAAAAGAGTAGGGGGGAGATTCTTAATTAAATTTTGAATCCTAAATATTGGTGAAGATTGATAATAATAATCCTCTAAAGATTTGAACCCCCAACTAGGTGCAGTGAAATTTGTATCGAATTCTCCTATGGTCTTTAAACCTTTAATTTTTTTACTCAAGTTACTTTTAGGCAACAAAATCCCTTCATTTTTAAATCCATCCCATAATTGCCTTTTCAAACGTTGCATTAACCATTTTTGATATAAAAAATTTCGAGGCCTTTCAATACAATTGCTGCAAGCTAATAAATCTAAAGGGCTACTAACGCAAGCCAATCCATCTAATAACTTTCTACTATTTTTTGAGCTGTGGTCTAAGCAGGCATTAAGAAGAATAGTTCCTCCTAAAGATAATCCAACTCCAAATATAGGTATATCCTCTCTATTTTTTAAAGAATCTTTAAATTCAGAATTTAGCAGTTGTCTAAAATTTTTAAGCGCCAAAATAATATCATTCGAACATCTTGCGGAATAATTCCCTTTCGCCAAATATCTAGCTGAACCTGCCCCTCTAAGATTTAATTTAAGAACTCCAAATCCATTATTAACTAATTTTCTAGCAATTCGTTTTAAACCAAAACGCCTAGTAGACCCTCCTAATCCATGAGTAATAAGAACAACTCCTTTAAAACAATCAAAGTTTTCTGGTAACTCTAAAAACCCTAAGAGATAATCACCCTCAAATTTCTCTGAGAGAATATTATTTATTGGTAAAAGTATTTTTTTATTTGTTTTAGCTTGGAGGAAATCAAAAATAAATGTATCTCTTAAAGTTTGAAGGTCCCCTCCAATCCAAGGAAAAGCCTGATTAAAAGGTATTTTGTTTATATAATCTGAGAACTTAAATGAGAGATTACTATTTATCACCAACTCCTAGATCCTTTAATTCTCCAATTAACTCACTTAAAACTTTCTTGGCATCACCAAAAACCATAGAAGTATTTGGCAAATCAAACAAATCATTCTTTATCCCCGAATAACCAGCGCTCATCCCTCTTTTTATTACAAAGACTGTTCTTGCTTCTTGTACATCAAGAACAGGCATTCCATACAAAGGAGAACCCTTGTCATTTTTTGCTTGAGGATTAACAACATCATTTGCTCCTAGGACCAAAACAACATCTGTTGCGGGGAATTCAGGGTTAACAACATCCATTTCTTTAAGTTGTTCATAAGGAACATCTGCTTCTGCTAAAAGAACATTCATATGTCCTGGCATTCTGCCTGCCACAGGATGAATCGCGTATACAACTTCAATACCATTTTGTTCAAGTTTTTTTGTTACTTCTCTCAAGGTATGTTGAGCTTGAGCTACAGCAAGACCATAACCAGGAACAACGATTACCCTATTTGCTGCCTCTAATGTTAGTGCACATTCTTCAACACTACAGGAAGTTATATTTGTATATTCCCCAGATCCAGAAGATGAAGTAGTTTGTGCAGATAAAGAGCCTCCAAAAAGGACAGAAACCAGAGATCTGTTCATTCCTTTGCACATTACCTGAGTTAATATCAAGCCTGCTGCTCCCACCATTGCACCGGCGACAATTAAAAGCTGACTGTCTACAACAAAACCTGCAGCTGCAGCTGCGATACCTGAATAGCTATTTAAAAGAGATATAACAACAGGCATGTCTGCACCACCAATTGGCAATGTTACCCCAATTCCTAAAAGAGTAGAGGCTATAACTAAAAGCCAGATCGAACTAATATTCCCGCTTATTAGGTATATGAAAGCTATCAATGAAGTTACGCCAAAAACAATATTTACAAAATGCCTAGCTTTAACCTGAGTCCATCCAGGGGTGGAAAGCCAGCCTTGTAATTTAGCCATAGCCACGATTGAACCTGAAAAAGTAATGGCACCAACAAATATTGAAACTGAAATCGAAACATCATTAATAAAAGGCTCTAAAGATCCTGCTTTTGCTACTTCATTAAAAGGGAATAAAAATGCACCAATAGCTACTAATAGAGAGGACATTCCACCAAATCCATTAAACAAAGCTACAGTCTCTGGCATTGATGTCATAGGAACCTTCTTAGCAAGCAAAGTTCCCAACAAACTTCCCACTAAAGACCCAACAAGGATCCATGCCCATGATTGAGCAGGGATTCCTGAAGTCCCTAAATAGTAAGAGAGTAAACCTATAACAGAAAGCAACATAGCAATTGCTGCAGTTATATTGGCTTCTCTCGCAGATCTAACTTTTGATAAACCCTTTATTCCAAGAGCCAACAACAGAACTGCTATGAGATCTATAACGAATTTAATAATATCAGGAAGATTCATTTTTATTAATTGATTAATTATTTATTTTTTTTTGTGGGTTTACGACTAAACATGGCAAGCATTCTGTCAGTTACAAAAAAGCCACCTACAACGTTGAAAAGAGCAAATCCAAGAGATATTGATCCGATTATTAATAATGGACTGTTTGGCTCTGCTTTTATAATTGCAGTTAATGCTGCCAACATCGTTATTCCTGAGATGGCATTTGCTCCACTCATTAAGGGTGTATGAAGAGTTGGAGGTACTTTTCCTATCAACTCCAGACCTAATAAACTTCCAAGCAATAAAACCCAGAGTAAGCTATCAAAATTCATAATTTAATTAAGACCTCATTTTTCAAAAACTTTATTTTGAAGGATAACTCCTTCATCACTTAATAAACAGCCAGAGATTAATTCATCTTCTATGTCTAAATTAATTACACCATCTTTTATGAAAGGTGTAATCAAGGATGTTAGGTTCTTAGCATAAAGTGTACTTGCATCATATGGAACAGATGATGGCAACTCTCCAGCCCCTATAAGCTTTACACCATTACTAATAATAGTTTCATTAGATTTTGTTCCTTCACAATTACCACCTTGTGATACGGCCAAATCAATTACTACTGCTCCTGATCTCATCTTTTCAATCATATGAGAATCAATTAAAAGAGGAGCTTTTTTACCTAAAACTTGTGCTGTACAAATAGCAACATCAGCTTCGGATAAATATTTAGTTAACGTAGCCTTTTGTTTAGAAAGGAATTCAGGTGTAACTGCTTTTGCATAACCGCCTGATTCTCCTGGTTTTTCGTCAATTTCTGGAAGTTCTATAAATCTTGCTCCTAGAGACTCAACTTGTTCTTTTACAGCTGGCCTAATATCTGAGACAAAAACAATAGCCCCAAGTCTTTTTGCTGTGGCTACTGCCTGCAATCCTGCGACTCCACCACCTAGAACAACGACTTTCGCAGGCTGTACAGTTCCTGCTGCAGTCATCAGCATAGGAAAATATCTATCAAGTTCACTTGCTGCTAAAAGAACTGCTTTATATCCTGCGATATTGGCTTGAGAAGAAAGTACATCCGAAGATTGAGCTCTACTAATCCTTGGAAGTAATTCCATTGATAAAGCTGAGATCTTTTTACTAATAATAATGTTTTGAAGTTTTTTATTAGCATATGGATTTAATAGGCCTAGCAGTATAGCTCCTTTTTTTAACTTGCCTAAATTAGATTCAGAGGGAGTTTGAACACAAAAAATAACATCAGCATTCTCCCAAATATTTATATTAGATTCACCAACAATTTCCCCTCCAGATTCTTTGTATAAAGTGTCATTAAACCCTGATAGTTCACCTGCTGAACTTTCTACAAAAACTTCGCATCCAAGACCTTTTAATTTCTTCACAGCTGCGGGAGTAGCTGAAACTCTTCTCTCTCCAGAGGCTGTTTCAATAGGAATGAGTATCTTTGTCAATTGATAGTATTTTTAAACATACTAAAGATAATTTGAATAAAGTCAAAAGTCTTGGAGTTTGAGTTTTGTTAAAAATATATTTTCTTTTTTTAAAATCATGGCTATGAAAAGTTTATAAGTATTAAAAACTAATGAGTATAAAAGCTATCGAATGCCCAGATGGAGTTTGTCATAGTCATCATGGCGGCCATGCGGTTCCAAGACAAACCATGCAGAGAAACTTAGAAAAACATGGTAAAGACTGGTGTGAAAAACTAGCTGAAAGAATTTATGAAATGTCAGTAGACACTTATTCTCAAACAGTAATGCCCAGCCTTCATTCTTCAGGATGGCAAAGAAGACATCTAGATTGGGAATTTAAATTAGCCGAAAATGATTCTGAACCTGATGAAGCTCTTGTTGAAGGAATCATAAATGCTACTGAGAGTTTCCTCAGAAGCAGTGAGGTCCATAGATTATTTATACAAGAACTTGTACAGGGTACTTTTGAAGAAGCGAATGATAAAAAAATAATTTCTAAAGCTATAAAATCTATTATTGAAGAAGAAATAGTTATTTCATTAAGAGAAAAAAAAGAAACTCTTTTAAGAAAAATATCTTCAAAATTAGTTTCAGAAGAAAAAGTTAGCGAAGAGCTTGCAATAAATTCAGCAAAAGAAGGATTTGAGGAAGTTGAAAGATTACTCGTAAATCATACAGAGGCAGTTTAACCCAAATTCTTTACATTTTATTTATATTCATAGTAAATCCAGAGTCAAATATTAACTAATTATTAAATTATTGTTTGAAAGTACAAAGTTGTAACTTATTAGACAATCTTTAGAGCAATTCATATGCTTATCTATAGTCAATTCCAAATAGGAAATGTCTGATTTTATAAGAAAAAGAATTGATGTAGCAACATGTTGGGCGACCAACAGAATATCTGTAATGGATACTCTTGAAAAATATGAGGATAGTTACGCAATCGCAGAGGAGTTTAGAGAATGGATTTTACATATTGGGGAAGAAAATGAAAACCTAAAAAATTCGGTATTAAATTTCCCTAGTGAATTAAAAGAATTATTAAATCAAAAGACAAATGAGAAATTAATCGAGTGAAATCCGACCTTCATTATTAAGGCTCATTTATTAGTATTAAAAATAAATAAATATTTAAATGGAATCAAAAGAAAAAGGAGACAACATTGAAAATTTAGTCATAATAGGTTCTGGTCCAGCAGGATATACAGCGGCAATTTATGCAGCCCGTGCAAATCTTCAACCTCTCTTAGTAACGGGATTTAATTCTGGTGGAATTCCAGGGGGCCAATTAATGACAACTACTTTCGTTGAAAACTATCCAGGTTTTCCTGATGGAGTCTTAGGACCTGAATTAATGGATTTAATGAAAGCTCAAGCAGAAAGATGGGGCACAAATTTATATGAAAGTGATGTAATTTCTATTGATACCAGCAAAAATCCTTTTGAGTTAAAAACATTAGAAGGGAATATTAGATCTAATTCAATTATTATCGCAACTGGCGCAAGTGCTAATAGGTTAGGTGTTATAAATGAAGATAAATTTTGGAGCAAAGGGATAAGTGCTTGCGCAATTTGTGATGGAGCAACGCCACAGTTCAGAGATGAAGAATTAGCAGTTATTGGAGGCGGAGATTCTGCATGTGAAGAAGCGGCATATCTCACAAAATATGGCAGCAAGGTTCATTTACTCGTTAGATCGGAAAAATTAAGAGCTAGTGCCGCAATGATAGATAGAGTAAAAGCTAATTCAAAGATTGAAATACACTGGAATACAAAAGTAGAGAAAGCGAATGGGACTGATTGGCTTGAAAATGTTGAAACTATTAATTCACAAAAAGGTAAAGTCGAAATTAAAGTAAAAGGACTTTTTTATGCTATTGGACACACTCCTAATACAAAGTTTTTAAATAATAAAATTGAATTAGATAAAAAAGGATATATAGCTTGTAATTCAGGAAGACCTGAAACTTCAATAGAAGGTATATTTGCGGCTGGCGATGTTGTAGATTCAGAGTGGAGGCAAGGGGTTACCGCTGCTGGGACAGGATGTATGGCAGCATTAGCCGCTGAGAGATGGTTAGCGGAGAAGAAACTATCAAAAATAATTGTTAGAGAAAAAACTGAACCGGAGAAAACTTTGTCTTCAACAAGTTTTAATGAAGAGGAGACAAATGAGGATACTTTCGATTTAAACTCCGAATGGCAAAAGGGTAGTTATGCACTTAGGAAGCTTTATCATGAGAGTAATAAACCAATTTTAGTTATATTTAGCTCTCCAAGTTGCGGACCATGCCATGTATTAAAACCACAACTAAAAAGAGTTATAAAGGAATTTGATGGAGCTGTACAAGGTATAGAAATTGACATTGATAAAGATCAAGAAATCGCTAAACAAGCCGGAATAAATGGAACTCCTACAATACAACTATTTAAAGAGAAATTACTTAAAAAACAGTGGCAAGGAGTTAAACAACGTAGTGAATTTAAAGAAGCGATACAAAATATTATCTAATTTTAGATTTTATTATTTATTTCCTTCTTACATTATTTTTAGATCCAGACCTGGGGCCACCACCTCCTGCATTTCTCTCACGATAAGTAATCCTTCCCCTTGTTAGATCATAAGGGCTTATTTCAACTAGTACTTTATCTCCTGCTAACAATTTAATTCTAAATTTAGTTAACTTCCCCGCTGCTCTGCATAAACATTGGTGACCTTCAGGTTGTTCTAAAGTAACCAAATAAAAACCATTTCCTTGTTCTTTTTCTATAACACCAGATGTTTCGATCATTAAATAATTTATTTTCTAGATTCATATTATCAGAAAAGAATAAACAAAATTTATCTCAAGATAATTACATCAAATGAATAAAATTAATTTCAAAGATTATTAATTTATATAAAAAATTTGATTTCATTGATTATTTGAAGTTGACCATAATAAAAATTTGCCTTCGCGATTTTTTCAGGATCCTCTAATTGATCAAAAAACATGAATCCTAAACTTTCCCATAAAGATGATCCGCAAACATTGTTTAATTCATTAGTTGCTTCTTGGGCAATATTATTTAATTTACGTTCCAGATTTTTAGATTTAGAAATTGACATCATTAAAGAGATATATAGTACAAATATACTATAAAAATTGCTAAATGCAACCTTAGAAAGGAAGTCTCTTTTTTTCTTCGATATTTAGATCAGCTTCCATTTCTTTAAGTCTTTTTAGAATCTGCTGATAATATTCTTTAATGTAATTCTCTAGAGAAGTAATATCTTCTTTCTTAAGATCTAAAACCTCATAAGTATTGCTCATATCAGAGTCTAATGCGACACCACTACTAGTTACTTCAGCGAAGGCCAATCTCTCAGAAACATTTAATGCATCTTGAAAAAATGAAACTACACTCTGAGTTATTTTTATCAAAAAGGGTGAGACTCTAAAAATCTTTGCCTTCTTATTGCTGTATTTTTCACATAGAGAAATTACTTCATCAGAATCCCAAGCCTTTGGTCCAACTAAAGGAAGCGAAAGCTTGTAAGATTTAGGATTATTTATTGAAGTAACAATAATTTTAGCCATATCTTGGGTGTTCATGTAAGCAATTTTAGTTGGAGTACCACTCATCCAGACGGCTTGACTATCTAACACGGGTATAGCAAATTGACTAATGACACCTTGCATAAAAGCAGCGCACTTGAAAATTGTATAGTCAAAATTAGATTTTTCTAAAAGTTTCTCAGTGCAATACTTAACATCCATTAAAGGTACATTTCTAAACTTTTCCGTTAATAAGATTGAAAGAAAAATAACCCTTTTTATTTTTTTAGATTCACAAGCATTAAAAAGATTTAGTTTTCCATCCCAGTCAGTCTCATATATACTTTTGGAATCTTCAGGTCTCCCAGTTGCACTATCGATAACTACTTCAATATCTTGCAGAGCATAATCTATATCTCCAGAATTAAGTAAATTCCCCTTTGTAAGTTCACAACCCCATTCTTGAAGGAAAGAAGCTTTCCTTGGATTTCTAACAAAGCATCTTACTTCGTGACCCTCCTCAATAGCCTGCTTAGCTATCTGCCTTCCAAGAGTTCCAGTTGCACCTACTAAGAGAATCTTCATACTTAAGGATGTACTTAACGTTTTGAGATTAACTCACTTTCTATGGTATTCGTGAGAATCAATCTCCTTGAAATTTTAATAGTAATGCACCACCAACCAAACCAATTGGTATCAATATCCAAAAAACAGCCGCAATACTAAAAATTTCTTTAGCCATAATAAACTTAGTCAATTATTATAATTTAACGTTAATCTGCATTTTTTTGTAAAAAAAATAACTAATGCAAATATCTTTAAATTATTTTGGAGATGGATAAGATTAAATTCATATGAACTCTAAGTATAAATCAGAAGGAGGAGACGAATCTAATTACTGGAATTGGAATGGATTCAAAATTTTCTGGAGTGTTAAAGGGAAAGAAAATACAAATCCGATGATTTTGCTTCACGGGTTCGGAGCAAGCAGTAAACATTGGCGAAGAAATTCTTACTACTTTGCAAAGAAAGGATATTCTGTTTACTCAATAGATTTAATTGGATTTGGTAATTCAGCTCAACCAGGATTAAAAGAAATCGAAAGATTAGATAACGGGGTTTGGTGTAATCAAGTCAGTGATTTTATTAAACAAGTAATCAGGCCAAAGACTTCTAAAAAAATTATCTTAATAGGAAATTCTTTAGGTTCTTTGGTAGCTTTAACATGCGCAGTCTATCTAGAGAATGAAATATTATCTGTAATTGCATCACCTCTTCCAGATCCTCTAGAAATAAGAAAAAAGGTATTAAAACTTAATTCAATTTTTGAAAAATTTAAAACTAAACTTATAAAAATATTTTTTAGACTATTTCCTTTAGAAATAGTTCTATTTTTAATAAATAAATTAGGAATAATAGAAATAGGACTTCATTCTGCCTATTTCAAAAAAGACCATATAGATAAGGAATTAATTGATATTGTAAGAAAGCCAGTTTTAAGAAAGACTGCGGCTAGATCATTAAGAGCTATGTGTTTTGGTATGTCAACAAGGGGGGATAAGTTAAAAGCCTCTTACCTTTTAGAAAAACTAAGTCATTCAAAAAAAGTTCCTTTTTTATTGTTGTGGGGAGAAAAAGATAATTTCATACCTTTATTTCTTGGTAAAAAGATTGCAAATTTCCATAGATGGGTAGAATTAAAAATAATATTCAAATCAGGCCATTGTGTTCATGATGAAGATCCTTCATTATTTAATAAGGTTTCTTATGAATGGATTAGAGACTTAAAAACCTATTAAAAATATGAAACATACATTATCAGTACTTGTTGAAGACGAATCAGGGGCATTAAGTAGAATCTCAGGTCTTTTTGCCAGAAGAGGTTTTAATATCGATAGTCTTGCTGTTGGGCCTGCCGAAACTAAGGGGATTTCTAGATTAACAATGGTTGTAGAAGGTGATAATGAAACCCTGCAACAAATGACAAAACAACTTAATAAGTTATTTAATGTTCTTGGAGTTGTAGATTTTACTAACCTTGCCGCCGTTGAAAGGGAATTAATGCTTCTTAAGGTATCGTCGAAAGAAGATACAAGAAGTAATATTTTGGATATCGTTCAAATATTTAGAGCAAAAGTAGTAGATGTTTCAGATATTGCTTTAACCCTTGAAGTAGTAGGAGATCCAGGGAAATTAGTTGCTTTGGAAAAACTACTTGAGCCATACGGAATTCTTGAGATCGCTAGAACAGGTAAAGTTGCCCTTAAACGATCTTCAGGAGTTAATACCGAAATGTTAAAAATAAACAAATACTCCTTAGAGATTTAATTAGAAATCATGATTTCATAAATCAAATCATCTTTATCTATTTCCTGCAATATTTCGATTCCTTTTACAACTTTTCCAAAAATTGAGTACCTTCCGTCTAATTCAGGAAATTTATTAGTTACAAAGAAAAACTCTGTAGAAGAAGAATTCCTTTCTCCACTTTTTACCATAGCTAATGATCCCTTTTCAAAAAAATTAGTAAGACTTCCAATTTCTGAAGGATCTAAAATTTGGTAACCATATTTTGGTTCGATTTCTTTTTTTAATTTTATTTCCAAGGGAATATTTCTCCTGAGTTTGTTTAAGTTTTGATTTTCTTTTTTGTAATAATTGTTTTCTGGGTAAATACCTGAATGAATCACTTTAACTTGAGGAAAATTAATTATCTTATAAAACCTTTTATTTTTATAGATATTTTTATTTACATTTTGAATAAAATTACTTACTGTAACTGGTTGATTTTTTCTATATAATTCAACATCAATATTACCTTTTGAAGTCTTGAAAACTACTCTCTGGTTCTTTTTTAAACAATTAAGATTAAGCTTTTTACAGTAATAATTAGAATCAAAAGTATTTTTATAACTGCAACCTGTAATTAATAATAAAAATATCTTAAAAAATATAAGTGGTTTTAATAAATAAAATCTTCTTATTTTAAACCCTCCAAATTTACATTTAAAAATTTGGCTAATCTTGCTCCTTCCTCTTCAACTTGAAGCAACGGTTTAAGTTCTCCTGCACCACTTAAAGGAAGTGCTTTTTTTCTGCCTTTAAGAACTAATGCAATTCTTCTTCTTGGATTAAATCCTTCACTTATATCGAGTTTTACTGACTTAATTTCATCAAAATTCAATTTAACTTCAATATCCTTAAATAATCCTTTTCTTTTAATTTCAACAGATTGAGAATCTCTATCAAAAAAGTTATAACCTGAGCCGAAATTTATAAAAACCAAATACCATAAATATACATTAAGCAAATTCGCTATTACTCCATAAGCTCCCATTATTATTCCCTGAGGGATAAAAAGTAAGGTTGAAGGATTACCCAAAGGGAGCAAATCTCTTCCCGTATAGCTTGAAATCGCAGCTAAGATAAAACCTATACCGCCAATAGATAACATTCCTCCGATAAGGTAGTTCGATATTTTTCTTGAACCATTAATTTTTTGTTCAATTTTATTAAAAGAAGAGAGATTTGATTGCATAGTATTCATATTCTAAATGTCTATCCTTACTAATATAAGTATAAATATAGAGTATTAATACCTAATTTTTAGTATAAAAGTTAGGAAAGCTTTACAAGGCATTTCATATATACAGATATTTCCCCACTTTACTCTCAATCTTTGTTACAGTCTCAGCGTATCCCGAAGCTAAAAACGATTTCTCATGACGATCGCCGTTGGAAGCGCCCCACAAAGAGGATGGTTTGATGTCCTCGATGATTGGTTAAAGCGCGACAGGTTTGTATTTATTGGTTGGTCCGGTTTACTACTTCTACCTTGTGCATATCTTGCAATAGGTGGATGGTTTGTCGGAACAACATTTGTTACCTCTTGGTACACACATGGTATTGCATCTTCATATCTTGAAGGAGCAAACTTTTTAACAGCAGCTGTAAGTACCCCTGGAGATGCCATGGGTCACAGTCTTCTATTTTTATGGGGTCCTGAAGCCCAAGGTAGTTTCGTAAGATGGCTACAACTTGGTGGTCTTTGGAACTTTGTTGCATTACATGGAGTATTTGGCCTTATCGGTTTCATGCTTCGTCAATTTGAAATTGCTGGTCTTGTAGGTATCAGACCTTACAACGCACTTGCTTTTTCAGCTGTAATTGCAGTTTTTACAAGTATTTTCCTCATCTACCCTCTAGGACAACATAGTTGGTTCTTTGCACCTTCATTTGGTGTTGCTGCAATCTTCCGTTATATCTTGTTCATTCAAGGTTTTCACAATATTACCCTTAATCCTTTTCACATGATGGGTGTTGCTGGAATTCTTGGTGGTGCACTTCTTTGCGCTATCCATGGAGCTACAGTCCAAAACACATTATATGAAGATACAAGTGTTTACACAGATGGTAAAGTTCAAAGTTCAACTTTTAGAGCTTTCGATCCAACTCAAGAAGAAGAAACTTATTCAATGATTACAGCGAATAGATTTTGGAGCCAAATTTTTGGTATTGCTTTCTCTAATAAGAGATTCCTTCACTTCTTGATGCTATTTGTACCTGTTATGGGTATGTGGACATCTTCAATTGGTATTGTTGGTTTAGCACTTAACTTAAGAGCTTACGATTTCGTTAGCCAAGAGATAAGAGCTGCAGAAGATCCAGAATTTGAAACATTCTACACAAAGAATATACTTCTGAACGAAGGTATGCGAGCATGGATGTCTTCTGTGGATCAACCACACGAAAACTTTGTATTCCCTGAGGAGGTTCTTCCGCGTGGAAACGCCCTTTAATAATTTACTAAGAGCTCCTAACCAGAGTATTGAAGAAACTGGTTACGCTTGGTACGTAGGTAACGCCAGATTAATTAATTTATCTGGACGTTTACTTGGAGCACACATTGCACACTCTGGCTTAATAGTATTTTGGGCTGGAGCAATGATGTTATTCGAAGTAAGCCATTTCACATTTGATAAACCAATGTGGGAACAAGGCTTAATTTGTATGCCTCACGTTGCAATGTTCGGGTTTGGAATTGGCCCTGGTGGTGAAGTTACTTCTGTATATCCCTTCTTCGTTGCAGGTGTTATACATTTAATTTCTTCAGCAGTTTTAGGTTTTGGAGGGATTTATCACTCCTTAGCTGGTCCAGAAAAGCTTGAGCAAGATTTTCCTTTCTTTTCAACTGACTGGAGAGATAAGAACCAAATGACTAATATATTGGGTTATCACCTAGTAGTTTTAGGGGTTGGTGCTTTATTTTTCGTAGCTGATTGGATGTTTATTGGTGGTGCTTATGACACATGGGCCCCCGGTGGTGGAGAAGTTAGATTGGTTAGTCCAACCTTAGATCCAAGAGTAATTCTTGGTTATCTATTTAGGTCTCCATGGGGAGGTGCTGGTTCAATTATCGGTGTCAACTCAATTGAAGACATTGTTGGAGGCCATGTCTACGTTGGTATAACCGCTATTATTGGTGGTTTATTCCATATCTTCACAAAACCTTTTGGATGGGCTAGAAGAGCATTCATTTGGAATGGAGAAGGACTTCTAAGTTATGCACTTGGTGGAATTTGTGTTGCAAGTTTTATTGCATCAACTTTTATCTGGTTTAACAACACTGCTTATCCTTCAGAATTCTACGGCCCAACAAATGCTGAAGCTTCACAAGCCCAAAGCTTTACTTTCCTTGTGAGAGATCAAAGAATTGGAGCTAATGTAGGTTCAACAATGGGACCAACAGGATTAGGTAAGTATCTCATGAGATCTCCTACAGGTGAAATTATATTTGGTGGTGAAACAATGAGATTTTGGGATTTTAGAGGACCATGGTTAGAACCTTTAAGAGGACCTAACGGATTGAGCCTCGAGAAAATTCAAAATGATATTCAGCCTTGGCAAGTAAGAAGAGCAGCTGAATATATGACTCATGCACCTAATGCTTCTATCAACTCTGTTGGTGGTATCATTACTGAGCCTAACGCTGTTAACTTTGTTAATTTAAGACAATGGTTAGCTGCAGCTCAATTCTTCCTAGGATGGTTTACATTCATTGGTCACCTTTGGCATGCAGGTCGTGCTAGAGCAGCCGCTGCCGGTTTCGAAAAAGGAATTGACAGAAAGAGTGAGCCAGCTCTAGAAATGCCAGATATTGATTAACTCTAATCAATTTTTAAAAGACCCTTTTTTAAGGGTCTTTTTTTATGGGAAAATTCCTTCCTTAATTAGACTCTTTCTAAGCCATGGCAAACTTAAACCCATCACATTACTAAAACAACCATCTATCTTTTCGATATATTTACCTCCCTTGCCTTCTAAAGCAAATCCTCCAGCACAATATAAAGGTTCAAGAGAGTCAACATA
Organism: Prochlorococcus sp. AG-686-O05; assembly: GCA_003210235.1. Lineage (GTDB taxonomy): Bacteria > Cyanobacteriota > Cyanobacteriia > PCC-6307 > Cyanobiaceae > Prochlorococcus_A. Next base: position 22,220 of record QCVV01000002.1, read on the forward strand.
ACTTTTTATCTCTTCATCTTGCAATTTAGAAAAATATACTTTAGAACTTACTGTTTTTTGAATTTTCTTAGTCACTTTTAGTCCTTTCGAGGTTAAATCAAAAGTACTAATTAGTAATGTATGTCCCGTATGGAGAAAACCAAATTCTCCCGACATTTTTGACCATCTTCTATATGCTTCTTCTTTGTCTGATGGTTTTCCAAAAGCTCTTCCATTAAATTCGAATATTGAATCACAACCAAGAATTTCGACAGAACTATAATTAAACTTTTCTGGAAAGTCTATTTCTTTGATATTAAGAGCAATACTACTAGCTTTTTGAAAAGACAATTCGAGAGCTAAATTAGATATATCTTTCTCTTTTACTAAAGCTTCATCAAAATTACTTGATATTTGTATAAATTCGATTTGAGAATTTTCTAGTAATTTCTTTCTAGATTGAGAAGCAGAGGCTAGAATTAACACAAATTTTTTATCAAATTATAATTCAATTTACTTATTAATAAATTTCAAGATTAATATAAATTACTAATGGAATTAATAGAAAAACTACAACCTAATAAAAAGCCCTTAATGGTTTTAGGTACATCTAGCGGGGCAGGCAAGTCTTTAACAGTTACGGCCATAGGCAGGATTCTTAAAAATTCAGGAGAAAAACCAATACCTTTTAAGGGGCAAAATATGAGCAACAATGCATGGGTTGATTGGAATGGTGGAGAGATGGCATTTTCTCAAGCTTTACAAGCATTTGCTTGTGGGATAATTCCTTCTTCGGAGATGAATCCTATCCTATTAAAACCACAAGGTAATTCAACTAGTGAAGTTATTCATTTAGGTAGAAGTAAGGGTATTACAACAGCGAAAGATTACTACAAGGATTGGTTTTTTCCAGGATGGGAAGTAATTAAAAAAAGTTTGAATTCAATATATGAACGTTACCCAAATTGCCGTTTAATTATTGAGGGAGCTGGAAGTCCTGTAGAGATGAATTTAATTCACAGAGACCTTACTAACTTAAGAGTTGCAAAGTATTTAGGCGCGAATTGCATTTTAGTAACTGATATCGAAAGAGGAGGTGTATTTGCACAAATAATAGGAACCCTTGAGTTAATGAAACCAGATGAAAGAAAGCTTATAAAAGGCATATTAATAAATAGATTTAGAGGAGACCTTTCACTATTTGAAGAAGGTAAGAAATGGATCGAAAATAAAACTCGAATTCCTGTTTTAGGAATAATTCCTTGGTTGAATGATAAATTCCCCCCAGAAGATTCCTTAGATTTACTTGAAAAGAAATCATATGCAACCAACCCTGAAATAAAAGTTGGAATCATAAAATTGCCATCTATTAGTAACTTTTCAGATTTTGATCCATTAGAAAATGAAGAATCAATACTAATTGAGTGGGTAATTGAATCCCAAGACTTGAATCATTATGATTTTCTTATCCTTCCTGGAAGTAAACAGACTATAAAAGATCAACTGTTTCTGAGAGAGTCAGGTCTAACAAAAGAAATAAAAGATTATTCAAACAATAATGGCAATATTTTTGGGATTTGTGGAGGTCTACAAATGTTAGGAACAATTCTTGAAGACCCGTTTTTTAAAGAAGGTTCAAAAACTAACTTTAAACAATCAATTAAGGGAATTGGATTACTGCCATTAAAAACAACTTTTCTTAAAAACAAGATCACAAGACAAATAAATTCTGAATCAATTTGGCCCAAATCAACCAAAATTAACGGGTTTGAAATACATAACGGAGTAACTGAATTAGATAGCTGTCAAGATACCTTGAAAATAAAGCCCATTTTCAAAGATTTAGATCTTGGATGGTATCAAGAGAATAGTCAAGGGGGGACTATTGCGGGTACATATATTCATGGAATCTTTGAAAATGATGAGTGGAGAGATCAATATTTAAATTTAATTAGAAAAAGAAAAAATATACCTTTATCAGACAAAAAAACAAGATCTTATAAAATGAAAAGAGAATCTATTATTGAAAATCTCGCAAATGAATTTAATAAACACCTTAATCTTTCATCGCTTTTAAATTGAAACAATCAAAAATTAAAATCATTTGGCCAAATAACATTGAGACATATGCTTCAGAAGGAGATGATTGGTTTACAATTGCTGAAAAGGTAGGTTTAGAAATTCCAACTGGATGTTTAACTGGGAGTTGTGGAGCCTGTGAAATAGATATTAATGGAGAAACTATTAGAGCTTGTATAAGCAATATTCAAAGTACAAAGGATTGTTCATTACATGTTTCTTTCACTACAGATCCCTTTTGGGAAAACTAAATAATGAATTCTTTATTATAAAAAAATCCTTAAACCTAATAAATAATTGAAATCTGAATTACTTTTATAAAAAGTATTGAATTCAGGGATAGGCTGCAAGTCATCTAATGAATTTATATAACTTAAAACTCCAACCCCCCGAAACTTGCTGCTCCACTAAAAAAATATTTTGGACTTAAGTTAAGTCAACCCTATGATTAAATCTAAGAGCATTTATCAATTTACTTAATAGATAGCCTTGATTGGTATCATTATTTCTCCCAATGGAGTTTCTCACTGTCATCCAAAAAAGGTCATCTTTTTGGGGGCTAAAAATTAACAATTCCCCTCCTAATCTGAAATTAAGATTAATTTCTTCTCTTTTGAAATGAGTAAGGTAAAGATTAGAGTAATTCGCTTAAACTAAAATCAATAATAAAAAATATTTAAATAGTTCAATTAATTTTAAAAATCGAACCCACTTTCCCAACACTTTCAAAATTCTCCCAAGACTTTGCGAAAAAATAAGTTGACATTACCAGAATCTAACTGACACCATGAGACACTATTTTTAAGAAGAAAATGGAAAAAACTCTTACTAATACATGTTTTTACAAGGATTTTGAAACTATCAGAATACTTCAGAAACTGTCAGACACTAAAAATAATCCGGAGAGGGTGAAATTCACTTTCGTGTTATAACGGCAGATACAGGAACATCTGGGATGATTAAAGGGATGTAGAGGCAAATATTTACCAACACCAAAAACTTGATGATATTGGACGATATTGGACTTAAAAATTACACATTTTCCTCAATATTCAAGAATATTGAGTTGATAAATTAACTTTCCAAAATCGTATTATTATTAGAAATAAAATTCCTTTTAAAAATGATTATAAAATTTATAACTAGATTATCTCGACCTTTATCATTCTCCTTAATAACTCTCCTCACATTTTCTCTTGGAGATTTAATATCATCCAATAAAGCAAATGCTACTAATTGGACAAAATACAACCAAGTTAATGAAAGATGTTACCAAAATAGATTAAAAGGGAATTATGAAAAAGCAATAGATTTTTGTAGTCAAGCGATAAAGATTTACCCAAGAAGTACCGATGCTTTTTTTAATAGAGGTTTTGCAAATGGAGAATTAGATAATGCAAATGAAGCAATTAGTGATTATGAAAGATCAATTGAATTAGATACAGGTAAAGGGAATCAATGGGCATATAATAATCTTTCTCTTTTATATGCATACGAAGAAAACTATGACAAAGCAATTAAATTTATCAACCTAGCAATCAAAATGAACCCGAAGGATGGACAATTTATAAATAATAGAGGTTGGATTTATCTTGAATCAGAAAATTTTAAGCAAGCAGAGAAAGACTATCAAAATGCAGAAATTCTTTATTTAAAAAATAAGAGAACTAGAACTTACGCAGATTGTCCAAAAAATAAGAATTTAGTTCACTGCATGCTTGATTCAAATTTTTATAACGATTTAGGATTAGCGCAAGAGAATCTAAGCGACTATAGAGGAGCAATTAAAAACTATAGTAAAGCGATAAGTATCAACTTCCCAAAGGAAGACGATGATTATATTTACTTCAGTAATAGAGCAAATGCGAAACTTGAGTTAGGGGATAAAGAAGGGTCATGTAGTGACTATAAAACTTCTGCTTCGATGGGTAATCAAGAAATTTCTAAATGGTTAAAATCATGGAATGGAAGATGGTGCAGAAAAATGAAAACCTAAACTATTCAAAATCAGAACCAATTCAGCAAAATTTTTGATAAAAATATCTGATATTCTTTAAATCTTAAAATTTATTATTTAAATAACATTATTTAGTGGCATTTTAAGTCTGTCTAAACTCCACAGATGCCATTAGAAAATAAAAATCAAGAAGAAAATATAGAGCGATTTAATTTATACATTCATTTGCAGAACCCTAACTAAATTGGATTTATTTTTGAGTAACAAATACATATCCACCAACACATCAAAAAATATCCACCAACATATCCATGCATATACTGGTAAATGTTGGATTATATAGGACAAACTACTTCTCTAAAATCCCATTTTGACTGCATTTTTGCCAACATAGCACTTCACATGAAGATAATTACCACGGAGAGGGTGGGATTCGAACCCACGAACAGTCTCCTGTTAAACGATTTCGAGTCGTTCGCTTTCGACCACTCAGCCACCTCTCCATAATAAAAGAATATATATATAAATATATTCTTTTATTTTATGTTTTATATCTTAAGAATTAATCCCAACCCGCTTCTTTCATCATCCTTAACGCCATTGAATTATTACTGCCAAGATCGTCTACAGTAACCTTGTCAGGTGTGAAATCTCCAAAGTTTTTAACAATTTGATTTTGATTAACATCCTTTAAAGGATGTTCAAAAGTAGGAGCTGCTAGGCCCTTACTTCCCTCAGGAGAGGCGAGAAACTCAAGGAGTTTAATAGCTTCAACTTTGTTTTTAGCATACTTAGCAACTCCTCCCGCGCTTATATTCACATGGGCTGGTTTAGGAGTAATAACAGATGTTTTTTTTGCATACAAAGCATCTCTTCTTCCATTCACCCCTGCAAGCATTCTTGCTACATAGTAATGGTTAACGATGCCTACACCACATTTCCTTTTCGAGACTGCTCTTACAATTGAAATATCACCAGGAAAAAAAGGTTGAGAAACATTCGAAATCATTCCATTTAGCCAAGTTTTAGTTGCCTCTTGTCCCTTATTTACAATTTGATTAGCTACCAAAGATTGATTGTAAGGGCTTTTTCTATTCCTTAAACACACTTTACCTTTCAAGGATGGATCAGCTAAATCTGTATAATCATTTATTTTATTTATATCTACAACTTTTGGATTAGCGACCATAACTCTAACTCTTCTTGTCAATGCATACCATTTTTTATCAGGGTCTTTTAATCCAAAAGGAACATCATTCTCTAAACTGGATGATTCAATTGATTGCAACAAATCTGCCTTAGCGGCATTTGTTATTCTTGCTGCATCAACAAGTAATATTAGGTCGGCTTGAGAATTCTTCCCTTCTCTTCTTAATCTCTCTATTAAAGAGATACCTGCAGCTTCAATAAGCCTTACTTTTATTCCAGTTTCATCTGCAAATTTTTTATATACACCCCTATCTGTGTTGTAATGCCTGCCGGAGTAAACTTTAATCTCTCTTTCCGTAGAATTAACAGGTATATTTACATTAAAAAGTAATGAGCAAGTTACTGCAGCATAGAGTAATTTTTTAAATTTTTGCACGTATTCAGAATAGTATTTATTGTTACTTTATATCTATCTCATTAACAAGTCCTAAAAAAGACCTTTTCTATACCTAACTTTGTATCAAATTTAATACCTAAAATGAATTATTTAAATCATCAATTATTTAGTTTCGAAGAAGTAAATTTCTTACAAAGAAATATAAAGAAAAAAGATTTAAGATGGGAAGATGGGAAAAACACTGCTGGCAAACATGCCGCCAAAGTAAAAAATAATTTGCAATTAAAAAGAGAATCAGCAACTTCCCTTAGATATGCGGACTTAATTTCAAAAAAAATGCTATGCGACAATTTAATAAAAAGCTTTGCATTACCAAAAAAAATACATGGGATAATGTTTACTAAATCTGGGGAAGGAATGAAATATGGTCGTCATATAGATAATTCTTACATGTCCTCAGGCAGAGCCGATTTATCTTTTACTCTATTTTTAAATAGCAAAGATGATTATGATGGAGGAGAATTATCAATTGAGTGTATAAATTCAGAAGAAAGATTTAAACTTAATTCAGGTGAAATCATCATATATCCAAGTACCTATCTTCATTCTGTTGAAGAAGTCACGAGAGGGGAAAGGATTGTTTGTGTTGGTTGGATAGAAAGTTATGTAAAAAGTATTGAAAAAAGAGAATATTTATTTGAGCTTGATGCTGGGGCAAAAGGTATATTGGCTAATCACGGGAGATCAGATGAACTAGATCTTATTTTTAAATCTTATTCGAACCTGCTTAGATTGTTAGGAGGTTAAAAGAAACATTTTATACACTATATAGATAATCTTTTAAAAAATAATTAAAGTTAAAGAAGCAATTTTAATAATTACTAATGCCTAAAAAAAGTTCTATTGCAATATTTATAGCCGCAACAAGTGCTCTTGCTATTTCAACAGCAGAGAATACAAATCTAAATGCCAGTGAAAATGATTTAGGTGGTTTAAAAGAGTGGAATACAGACATGCCATTGGATTCTGATTATAAATTGGATGCTAGAGCACAAGAACTTGCAGATGAAGCAAAAAAGAATTCTGATATTTGTATACCTATAGGAGAGGGAGAGAATTGTTGGTAAATTTTTAATCTAAATAAATAAAAAAAAACACCCTAAAAGGGTGTTTTTTATATTAATTAATATCAGGCAATATTAATTAAAATTTGAAGGTTGTTGTTAAGACAGCACCAAAGGTGTCATCATTATCTTCTGCCCAACTATCAGTACCACCGAAAATCGCTGGAGTAACAGACATAGAATCATTTGGTTTAAATGAGTAATAAAGTTCCCATAATAATGGATCAACTTCTGTGAATGAACCACCACCAACAACTGATGTCACTTTCAATGGCTGAGTGAATGCAAAGCCGATTCTATCGTCAGCTTGGAACATATCTTTCCAAGTCAAGCCAACCATATAGCTATCTGCTTCTTTGGCTGAACCGCTGGCACCATCTTCAAAAGATTTTGTATCATAACCAACTGTAATCTCAGGAACTGCTGTACCTGATTCTTCTGGCATCCAATAAGCTCTTAATGCATAACCAGTTGAATCAGATGCTGTATCTTCACCAAAGGCAGTAGCGTTATACTGCTGAGAAGTCCAATTCTGAGCATTGGATAAAGTTGCTGACAAGTGCCATTTATCAGTTGTATAAGCAACTTGGGTATCCCATTTACTTACACTATTTACACCCATTAAACCATTACTGTCTGCATTTTTATCAACGATGTTAGAGGCAACTCCAAAACCGCTATCTGTTTCGTATTTGAAACCAAAACCTACATCAGTACTTGCTCCAAAGTTACTATTACCTCCAAGTTTGAAAGCTTTTAAAGCTCCTGGTTTGTAAATAGAAGGAGTGATGTACATGTAGTAATTTTCAATCCTTGGACCTGCGAATGCAGTTATATTGTCTCCGATAGGAAATGTGTACCACATTTTATCGACGTTGAAAGAATCACCAGTATCTTTGGTTTCTATATGATAAGCAGCAGGCTTGAGTTCGTCCCATACGTTTCCATTAGAACCAGCCTTTAGGCGAACATACAAATTATCATCACCAGTAAAACTTGTATTCAAGTTCATAGTGTATGTGTAACCTGTTTGCACTGATTCGGGAACAGAAGAAACTATCTCATTAGCACCATCAACAGAACCAACCCACATGATTGCCTTACCATCCATGGTTGTTGTGCTAGAAAAAGCTCCAGCCTCAAAATTGTTTTGTTGAGCTTCTATACCATCGACACGTCCTTTTAGGACTGCGATATCTTCATTAACATCATTAATAAATGTTTTGTTATCAATTCTTACAGATGATTTCTTACTACGAGAGTAATCATTCAAGCCGTCAAGATTTAATACGTCAGATGCCTGCGTAGCAACTGGAGCAACTAAGCCCACTGCAGCAGTAGCAACCAACAATTGTTGGAAAAGTTTCATTTTACCTCACACGAAAAATGCCCATACGAATGGGTCTCTTAATTGTATCGACTGTAACTTTTCTGAGTAGGAATAATAGATGCATATTAATGTATTAAATGATACATCTATTCAGTCTTTCGCTTTGTTGAATTATCGCTTTTTAAGTAGTGGGAAGTTCAAGGATTCTCTTTCTTGAATCCATGAAGAAGCAACTTCTCTCGCTAAGTTTCTTATTTTTTCTATATATTGAGCACGATCAGTTACTGAGATAACGCCTCTTGCATCAAGCAAGTTAAAACAGTGACTACATTTGAGTACAAAATCTAGTGCCGGATAAGTAAGTTTTTTATCGATTAGTGAATTTGCTTCTTCTTGGTAAATAGCAAATAGTTTTCTCATATTTTCAGGATTTGACTCACTAAAATTAAACGAACATTGATTTTTTTCAAATTGTAGCCAAATATCGCTGTAGTTTAAGTCGCTGTTCCAATTTAAGTCCCAAATACTTTCTTTATCTTGCAGAAACATAGCTATTCTCTCTAGCCCATAAGTTATTTCAATAGGAATTGGATGGCAATCTAAACCTCCACACTGTTGAAAATACGTAAATTGCGTTACTTCCATACCATCTAACCAAACTTCCCAACCAACTCCCCATGCACCAAGAGTAGGTGATTCCCAATTGTCTTCTACAAATCTTATGTCGTGACTATTAGGATTAATTCCAAGAAATTCTAAAGAAGCGAGATATTTTTCTTGAATTTCATCGGGAGAAGGCTTTATTATCACTTGATATTGATAATAATGTTGAGCCCTATTTGGATTATCTCCAAATCTTCCATCAGTAGGTCTTCGGCATGGTTCAGCATAAGCAACACTCCATGGTTCTGGTCCAATAGCTCTAAGAAAAGTATGTGGATTCATAGTCCCTGCCCCTTTTTCTGTGTCATAAGGCTGCATAATCAAACAACCTTCTTCAGACCAAAATTTGTTTAAGTTTTGAACTATATCCTGAAAAAACATCAACTGAAAAAATAAAAACTTTAGATCAATATCAATAAATATAATAACAAAGCTTTAAAAACAAACTAAGAATTCAACCCTATGGTCTAAAAAATATCATCTATTTAAGCTGTTAAAGTAGAAAATCCTTGATAAAAATCATAAATTAGAAATTTAATTATGTAAAGAAATCTAGTGGTAATGGTCCAAAAGTGCTTGATTCTCCCGCATCTTCTTCATACTGACAAGTTAATAAGATTCCTTCACCTAAACCATTTTCAGATCTAATATAAATATTTCCAGTTTTTTGATTAGCTTTTAAATAAACGCTTCCATCAGCATTAAGTGAATCTAAATCCCTAAATATTATTGAGGAATATTTTTTTGAAATTGATTGTAAGGCCCCAATCGCATCATAGTCAGAATGTGCCATTATTCCTATTGTTATCCAATCAGCCTTAAAAATATTTGTTTCAAGTTCTTCTAATAGTTTTTTTATTTGTCTTTTACTTAATTGAGGAGCTGTTCTAAGACTGTTTAAATCAACTAAATTATTTATTCCCATTTTAAAAGAACCTAAAATAAAGGTAACAGTTACCCAAATGTTCTACTATTCCATACCCACATTGAGGCGGTCACATCCACAAAAGAAATATAAATCTTATCTATGGGTATTCCCATTTTCTCATATACAAAATCAGATAATGGCTTTGCCATTTCTGAAGGATTTAAAGAACCTATTGACTTAATTTCCAAAAAGCAACAAGGCCTTTCATCTTCAAAATACATATCGGAATTATCATCTAATTTTGCCATGACAAATCTTTTTGATTTATTAGTTAAAGATGAAATTAATATTGAAATTTCTTCAAGTAATTTTTTCTTATCACTAACTTTGGCTGAAGTAGTAATATTTATGTAGGGCATATTTATGCAGCCAAAGCATCTTTTTGGGAGTCATTTTGTAAATGAACAGTTTTAGTTTTTAAAAATATTTTTGATGATAGATATGTCATATCGTATGAACTTATTCCATTTTTATAGGGATTGAAAAGGGAATTTTTAGATCTAATTTTTTTGTTCCTTCTGAATTCAATCATTATTAATTAAACTATTAATTAATAACTTAACTTTTATTGTATAAATGTCTAGTTATTTTCAAAATTTTTAATTAATTAAATGCAAATAGACTTTTAAAACACAATATGAATATCTATTTACTAAATTTATAGTAGTTTCAAAATAATTTTGAAAGTTTTAAATAATTATCAAAGAAAAAAACTTGATGAGAGTAATGATGAAGAGTTTTATTCTGATCCGAAATTTGTCTATCATTTAGATGCTAACTTCAGGCAATATTTATCAAATATTTATAAAAATGAATTTGAAGATTATTCAACTGTCCTTGATTTAATGTCTAGTTGGGATAGTTATTTACCTAAAGATAAAAAATATAAAAAAGTTATTGGGCATGGGTTAAACAAAAAAGAACTCGAAAGAAATAAAGCTTTTGATTCTTATTGGATACAAAATTTCAATTTAAATCAAGAGATTCCTTTAGATAGTGGAAGCGTTAATTATTGTTTAATGGTGGCTGCATGGCAATATTTACAGTACCCAGAAAATTTAACAAAAGAAATCGTAAGGATTTTGAATAATCAAGGCAAGATAATTATTGCTTTTTCGAATAGAGCTTTTTGGCATAAGGCTCCAAATATATGGACTAGATCTACTGAAGAAGAGAGAGTAAATTATGTAAGAAAAGTTTTAATCACTAACGGATTTAATGAACCCAAAATAATTAAAAAGTTTAATGAACCTACCGTAAATTTCTTTAATTTTTTAAATAAAGATCCTTTTTATTGTTTAATTGCAACTAAAGAGTAAATTATCTTTTATAACAGTTTAGGGCAAAGTTAATGAAAAGTTAATAATTATAATCAATAGCCATACTTTTGAATTCTTACTAATATTGGATAGTTAAAAAATTTTCAAATGGGATCTAAAAGAGAAAAATATCCTGAAAAATGCCCATGGGATCTAGGTCCTAACCAACATTTAGCAAAAGAAGAAAACTGGACCTTAAGATTAGGAGAGGCAAATGTCTGTTTTAGCAAGAATAAACTAGATCCTAATTACTTTCATGTCATTAGTAATGAAAATGAAGAGCAAATACTTGCTTTCAGAGCAAGGCTTCTTTATCAAAAATTACTTGATAAAGGATTTAGATTAGTAGAGTAAAAAAAGACCACTAACCCAATAAACTTAGATCCTCAAAAGTAAACTTTTGGATTTCTTTTTGATTTTTATTTAAGTATTTTATAGATCTTGAATAAAGTATCCAAATGTCTTTAGAACCAAGATTAATAAATCTATCCTCATATTCCAACTTCAAAGGATTGGCTTTAAGAGTATTCGCATTTATTTGTTGGCTAGTATATTTTTTACTTAGCAATCCATTCCCAGTATCGAAGAATTCTTGAACAAAAATCTCTATTATTATCCCGTGAATTTTTCTATAAACCATATTGATACAATTATCTTTGACTCTATATTTATCCCCATCACTTTTACCAGAAACTATCATTTCAATTCCACTTTCTGAATCTTTAATTAAATTAAAATTATTTTTTGAGTGAATTTCATCAAATTTTCTTTTTACCCTATGTATAGATACTTCGAATAATTGTGAGGATATGCTTTTGACTATTTTTTGATCATTAATATCATAGATTTCAGGTTTAAAATCTTTTCCTAATATGAAATTACCCTCACATATATCACTATTTACTGAGAAAATACATTTACCTTTATAACCACCGAAGTCATTACTCCAAGTATATCTTTTTTCATAAGCTTTTTTAAAAATTTCTTTGCAATTTATTTCTTTTAAATTCATTATTTAATAATAAGACTTAATAGTAATTTTACAAAAAAATTCCCCTCTAAATAAATAGAGAGGAATATTTCTTAGTTAATTAAACTAATTTTGTGTAATTTTTGTATTTTCCATATTGTCGAATGCTTGACCAATCTTCTTAAAGTCAAATCCCATAGCTCTAAGAGCATGCCATAAATGACCTTGCAGGAAAAAGAATCCTAAATAGAAGTGAGTATTAGCAAGCCATGCTCTTGAACTATATGCTCCAGAACCTAAATCAACAGTGTCAGTAAAATAAGGGGCAAATTCAAATGAAAGCTTTAATGGTTCGCCATAAAGATCAACTGGATAAATAGTAGTATTTGAAGCACACCAGAATGCTGCAACAAAAGCCATATAAGAAACTCCAACTACTGAGTATGAAAGAATCGCCTCAGCACCTAGTAATCCTTTACCCTTGAATTCTGTATATTCTCCAAATTGTTTTGTACAAATATGGAAAACTCCTCCAATAATTTCTAAGAAGGCTAAGAAAGCATGACCACCCATAATATCTTCTAAACTATCAATTTTTAAGAAATCAAACTGATGATTCCAAATAGCAGCGATATCTAAATTGTAAACGACTTGTCTTGTTGAACCTATAGCAGGATCATAAATACCATGAATGCGAGCCCATTCAACAAACATTATTGCTCCAAGACCTAAGAAAATTAGATGATGTCCAAGTATAAAAGTTAACTTATCTGGATCATCCCACTCAAAGTCGAATTTTTGTGGCTTACTATCTTTAGGATAATCTCCAAGATCACCTGCAAATTTATTGGAATGTAGTAATCCTCCAGCTCCTAATACTGCTGAAAAAATTAGATGCAATGTGCAAATTACAACAATTCCATATGGTTCTGTAATGACTCCATTTTCAATTCCACCAATTCCAATACCTGCTAAGTGAGGTAAAACAATTGCTTTCTGAGCACCCATAGGAATACTGGCGTCATAACGAGCTAATTCAAATAATCCAAAAGCCCCTGCCCAGAACATCATTAAACCTGCGTGAGCAGCATGAGCAGCTATGAATTTACCTGAACGGCCAACAACACCAGAATTTCCTGCATACCAGTCATAGGTAACATCAGATTTTCCGTAGTTTTGTAACACTTGATTTAAATAAACAGCAAATTGAGCTTATTGCTAATTCGACTGATTTTTACAAGATCTTTACAGGCTTTAATTATTTATGTAAAAAAAACATGATGCAAGATAACAAATGTTACAAAAGGAGCGGAATATCTATAAGGCATTAACCCAATGAAGGAATTTCGCCCTTTAATTGAGAAGCCCATGTTTCTAGACGAGAGTCTGTTAAATCAGATTCACTATCTTCATCAAGTGGTAACCCACAGAAGCTTTCACCTATTACACTTTTTGACTCATCAAATGTATAGGAAGTTTTATCAACATAGCCCACCATATCTGCACCTGCTTTTGTGAAGTAACTATGTAATTCTTCCATTGCATCGCAATAGTTTTCTGTATAAGTAGATGAATCCCCTAAACCAAAAATGGCTACTTTTTTTCCTGAAAGACTTAGTTCCCCAATATCTTCTAATATTGAGTCCCATGCAGTTCCTGATCTTTCCTCATCTGCTCCAGTATTCCATGTAGGAATACCACAAATGATTCCTTCAAGTCCTTCAAATTCTGAAAGATCATCAACGTCGGAAACATCCTTAGGTGATTCTGCTGATGAAATAAAGTTGTGAAGACGATCAGCTACGTCTTCAGTTTTTCCAGTTGTAGTTGCGTAATAAATTCCTACGGTCATAACTTCAAATTGTTTACATTAAAATGATAAATTCAAAATACAATAAATTAATTTCTATAAAAACTTTTTCATGTATATTTTTATACAAATTTACGTAAAAAGTCCTTCTCTAACAATATAACTTGTTCAAAATCTAATCATGCTCAGTAAAAATCAGAAAAATAATCTCAATAAGCTAATTAAAGATTTTAAATTTTCGGGTTCGAAAAAATATAAATTAATTGTTTTATTGGGGCTTTTAGGTGATTTTGATAGTTTCGAATACGCAATAAATTTAAAAAAATTTATGAATAATACTCAAAGTATAGATATAGATATTTTTGCAATAGCAATCGGTAATAAAATTGGAAAAAACAAATTTTGCAAATTTACAGGTTTTCCGATTAATAACCTAGAGGTAGTTCATGATAATAAAATTCATCAAGGCCTTATGGTTTCAAAAGGGGTTGATATAGGATTGGGAGGTTGGATCAATATGTTGGTAATGTTATCAGGAATAAACTCATTAAAAACAATTCAAGAGGTTTTTAGAGGCTATACAGGTGATCGAAATTCAAACCAAATTTTTTCTGATGAAGATCAAATAAATTTCTTTAATTTAATAAAATTTTCTGGAGTTTTTTTCAAATATACTTTTGGGGATGGTTATTTAAGGCCTTTTGAATTGGCTACTTATAGATTAAAAAACATGTTAGAAATTCTTCATAATTGGAATGACTATATTCTTGACAATAAGTATCTTCCTCAAAGGAGTGCTTCTTTTCTTTTAGACGATAAAGAACAAATTATTTATAAGTATTTTTCCAATGATGTGCTCGGGTATTCTTCTAAAATGGAAGATCCTTTAGCTTTTATAATTGAGAAATGTAAATAATGAATTCTGTGAATATTGAGTTTTTCGGATATTTTGCAGCAATTTCAACTACAGCTGCTTTTCTACCTCAGTTAATTAAAACTTTAAAAACAAAAAAAGCGGACGATGTCTCTCTATTGACATTAATAATGTTTATTTGCGGGGTAGGCTCTTGGATTATATACGGATACAATATTTCTTCATCACCAATCTTGATAGCAAATATAATTACTTTTATACTAAATTTATTTATTTTAATTTCAAAATTGCATTACTCTAAAAAAGATTAGATCGTGATAATTAATTAATCTAAAAGTATTAATTTATCCGAAAATTATCTAAATGAAGCCTAGTATAAATTAAATAACAATTAATTCTTGAAATCTTCGAAATGCTGGGTTTGGTTTAAAGGAAGTCTCGATGAAGGTGGATATTGGAAAGAAGGATTTAGTTGCACATTTGATGAAAACCCTGGAATATTAATAGAAAGCCCTTCATATGTAACTTGTAGAGTCCCAAATTGGCGTGTTCTTACTAAAGAACCTGAAGATTTAACAAAAACTCCTTTAATTCCGGAAAATGCAGTTTGGAAAATCATTTAAATTAAATTCAAAAAAATATAAATACATCACATGACTTCTTAAAAGGTAAGATTATTTTATTAAAAATAAATTAATACTATTTACGCCCTTTTTATAAATATTATTCCTTTCTTAATTTTTGGTTTTTTAATTGGCAAAAGAAAACCTCAACTTTCGGAAAATATTGCTTTACCTCTTATTAAATACGGTATTCCACTTAGCGTAATGGGTCTTTTATTAAAAGAAGGAATTGATTTAGATTTAATTAAAACTTCTTTAATTGCTTTTTTCTCAATTGGATTTTTAATAGTTATATTTAATTATTTATCAATATTTAAGACAAGACTACCTAATTATTCTTTACAATTGGCTGGATTAATAGGTAACACTTCATTTCTTGGGATACCAATTGCATTAGCCCTTCTTCCAACAAGTACTATTAATTTTACAATAGGCTTCGATTTAGGAACAACTCTATTTGCTTGGATATTTGGGCCCTTCTTTCTACAAAAAAAGACAAAATCAAATACGAACCTTAATTTTAAAGAACTTTTAAAAGCAATAGTAAATAGCCCTGCCTCAAGAGGAATATTAGGTGTTTTGATTGCATATCTTTTTGGATTAGAAAACGTTTTAGGAGATTATCTGTGGATCCCTGCAAGAATAGTAATAGTTTTAGCAATAGTTGTTGTTGGGACAAGACTAGGAATAATAACAAATAGCAAAACTAACTTTTTTAATTTAAATAAAGGGATTAAATATTCAATAATTTTAAAATTATTTGTTTTCCCTTTGTTCATATTTTTATTTTGCAAGATCCTAGGGTTTAACTTAAATGAGACTTCAGCGGTGGTTCTTCAGGCAGGCACACCATCAGCAGTATCAACAATCTTGATGGCGGAGGCTTATAAAACAAATCAAAAAGTTGCGGCTACAATTCTTTTTACTACAACATTAATTTCAATTATTACGATACCCATTCTGGCTTTATTGATAAATTTTTCACAATAAAGTAGAACTAACCCCTCTCAATAAGCAGAAATATTCATTGCAAGAAACATATTTACTGATTATTGTAAATAATATATCCAGAGAATTACATAATGTCTTAAGATTTATAGTATGAAGTCAGTAAATCCTAAAAATGAATATATACCTTTAGATCTTAAAATCTCTGTGAGAAGAGATACTTTACGGCTTATTTCAGAAATGGCTCGCGATATGGGAATAAGTATTAATGAGGTTTTCAGTTTTTTGGCGGAGGACTCTGTAATAGATCTAGAGTTACTAGATAATTTAAACAATGTAGAAATCCCAAATAAATGTAGTTTGGATGATCTTAAGAATGAAATGCTTAAAAAAAAGCTTTGTTAAAATTTTTCAACTTGTTTATTTCTCCAGTTCGCTTCAAAACCATTATTAAGCAATTCTATAGCTTTAGTATTTAAATCACTTTTTTTGATCCTCCATAGATAATAAATCCCATGAGAGCCTAATTTCTGATGGTTAATATTTGACCAATGTTCTTCTCTGGATGAATATTTATCTATGACAACCAGAAAGTATTCATTATCATAATTAGGTTTATCTTGAAAATTAATCCTTCTATCAAAGGTAAATCTCTCAAACAAATTAAGTACTCCCTCTGCAGCACTAGATTCATAAAAGACAATCTGTTTAGTGTAAAAATGCAATGATGGTTTTCTAATTCCAATCATTGCTAAAGTTTCACCTCCCTGACGAGAATTTAAAATTTGTTTTGATATATTGCGTAAGGGTAATTGTCTGTAGTTGTCTCCTAATTTTCTGATTGGTGGCATCAAAAATGCTTGTCCAAGAAATAAAAGTACTTGAAGATAAAGAAGAGTGTTTAGCGATCTAAAGACAAACAATACAATGCCAACAAACGTAAAAGTATAGAAAAACAATCTTGCTTTAAGAATTATTCCATTGCTCAATAAGTTTGAAGCAAGATTTGGCATCTCAGGATCATTTATTGTATTCAACCAAATATTTGATAAAAAGAACGCTATTGACAAACCAAACAGTATTAAAAGATTAAAAATCCAAATATACGAAAAGGCTTTTCTATAATTTTGAAGTTTCTCAAAACTATTACTTATCAGAATTGCTGCCGCTGGAATTGCAGGTAGCCAGTAGCTTGGGAGTTTTGTTGCAGAAATGCTAAAAAAAATAAAAACAGAGCCTAACCAACATAAACAATAAATAGATAGACTTTCTGCAGGGATGCAACCTTTTTTTAAACTAGTTATTAAGTCTTTACAAGCCTCAAATATTCCATGAAATAAAAAAGGAGTAAATGGTAATGATCCTATAACCATTACATATAAAAAGAACCAAAAAGGTTCTGCATGATTATTAACTACTGATGTATATCTCTGAAAATTGTGATAACCAAAAAAACTATCCCAAAAGGGTTTCCCTTCCTTTATTAGCTCTAAAACATACCACGGTAAGCTTATTAAAACTGTAATTAACAAACCTCTTTTAGGTTTTATTTTATCGACCAAATTCTTCCAATCCTTTTGAATAAGGAAAAAAGATGAAAGAGTCAAAGCTGCAAGGACAAAAGCTACTGGTCCTTTGGTTAAAATTGCTAGTCCCAGAAAAAACCACGGAGATATACAATTTCCCTTTTTATTACTAGCCATTCTTCTCCAAAACAAAAGAAGGCTAATCCCTAAAGTCCCACATAAAAGAGCATCACTTACAGCAGTTCTGCTCCAAACAGTTATTAATGGAGACAAGGCAAATCCCAAAGATGCCACTATCGGAGTAAATAATTTCCTCCCACCATTTTGAGGCCAACAATAAACTGTATCTCCAATCATTAGCATCAAAAATAATGAAGCCAATGCTGAAGGAAGCCTTGCTGAAATTGTTCCAAAGCTATCCCATACTTCATTTTTGGGAAGTGAATATAACAAACCCATTAACCAATATATGAGGGGTGGTTTATCAAATCGGAAAATACCATTTACTTTTGGGGTTAACCAATCGCCAGATTCACTCATAGCTTTTCCCGCCGCTGCAAAAAGAGGAGGTGTTTCATCTACTAATCCGGTAGAGCCTAAACCTAAAAGAAAAAGTATTATTCCAAAGATTAAAATTACTAAAAGAGTAATCAACCATTTTTTAGACTTAATGATTATCATTTAGTAAAATTTTGAGATTTATATTCTTTAACAACTGTATTAAGCCAACTTACAACTTTACCAGCAAATATACTTGAAGAAGCATGACTATCTACCCATTCTCTACATTTTTTTCGGTCAATCTTATTAATGATCTTCAAGTAATTAAGAAGGCTTTCCTTATCATCGGGTTTAACGAGATAACCTGTTTTGCCATGTTGGATAATTTCACTTGGCCCTCCCCTTTTATATGCCACTACAGGCACTCCACAAGCCAATGCTTCAACTACTACATTTCCATAAGCTTCGTTCCATTTGGGAGTATTAAGTAAAGCTCTACAAGTTCCAAGTTCTTTCTGCAACTTATCCGTTTCTAAGAAACCCTTCCATTCTAAAATCCCTGGGGAAAATAATTTTTCTATTTTTAATGCATATGATTCATCTTGAACAATTCCCCATACATAAAGTTTTTCTCCGAGAGCGTTAGCCACATATGCTGCATCCTCTAAACCTTTTTCAGGTGCTACTCTTCCTACCCAACCTAGGGGGCCATCTTTACAATCTTGAAATATATAATTACCTAAATTAAATCCATTACCAATCACAATAGGGTTTTCAATAAAAGGATAATCGCAAGCTTGTATCTTTGAATGAAAAGCAAAGTTATTAGGAAATTTGGAATAAACTTTTGAAATTAAATTACTTATCACAAAACTTTCGGAACCCATACTAATAATATGAGCAATTGGAATTTTTATATTTAGAGTCATCCAAATCGGCAACCAATCATAAGAAAAATTCAAAATAATATCTGCTTTCTCTCCAATATCTATGGCCTTTTCAATCATTTCTGATAAAAGGGAATTATTAGGAATAATTGCTGGCGAATAATAATCTTGATGTTGCCAACTTTTTTTGCTCTTCTCCTTCTACAAAATGTAGCTTTACTTTTTTACTGGCTTCAACCAATTTAGAATTGTTTGGGGCCACTACATCTACTGTGTGACCTTCTGCAATCAAACCAGTCAATAAAGAATTTAAAGTAAGCTCTACTCCTCCACCTTTGCCACTTCCTAAGAAACCAATAGGAGTACTAATTAAAACTATATGCATTCTTAAAAACTATTTTCCTATTCAACTACTAAATACTAGTCTTAGTATTTGAAAGTTCCCACAAAGATTTTCTCTGGCTAACAAAAAAAACAGACAGTAGGATAAAAACTACTCCTATCCATTGAATGATTGTTAATCTTTCATTTAGGTAAATACCACCACTAAGGAGTGCAAATATCGGAGTTAAGAATGCAAGAGTGCTAAATCCTGTTATTTCTTTATTATTTGCGAAATAGAAAAATAATCCATATGCTAAAGCGCCTCCAAAGAAACTTGAAAATGACATTAGTCCCCAATCAAATATTGACCAATTTGGTATCAATTGAAAGTTTGTTTGCAAGCAATGTTTAAGAATAAGAGGAAAACTTCCTAAAACCATGTGCCATCCAGTTACTGCAACTGGATCACTTTTTGTACATGTAAATCTTATCAAAATTGTTCCTAGTGCCATTGCTAAAGAAGCACCAAGCATCCATAATTCCCCAACATTAAATACGATATCACTAATACTCCTATCAGACATTAACCACCAACTCTCCAAAAGTTCTTTTGGAACCCCTAAAAAAATTATTCCTCCTAAGCCAAAAAGTAAACCTAGCCATCCAATTGGATTTATTAAATTACCAAATATTGCTCTTGCCAAGAGTGCTACTAGCAAGGGTTGAGAATCAATCAAAACAGAACCCAGACCAGCACCTGTCTTTGAAATTCCATATGTTAAAAATAATTGAAAAAAAGTTGCGTCTACGATTGTAAAAACCAAGAACCATTTCAAATCGCACTTATAAATTTTTAAATCTCTTTTTAATAAATATGTTGTAACAAGAACAAGAATTCCTGCAGGTAGCAATCTTAGTGAAGCTACTAAATCAGGGCCAGCACTAGATACTAAAGGGGTCATGGCTGCCATTGAAGTTCCCCAGAGAGCAAAAGGGAGTATCATTAAAAACCAATTTAGGATTGAATTCATTAGGTCTGCTGATAGTCTTTTAACAGTAAATTCATGATTTGTACCTTAAAAGAATGATTTGGCCTTTTAGACGTAAGTCAAAAAAAAGAATGGCTCGTATAGTAATTGATGAGCCAATCACAAGTTCAACAAGAGTTTCTGTCCTCAAATCTCTTAAACAAATTGAAGATAGAGAATTTCCTGCACTTATACTGAGAATTGATTCTCCAGGAGGTACCGTTGGTGATAGCCAAGAAATATATTCTGCTATTAAAAGGTTAAAGGAGAAAGGATGTAAAGTGGTCGCAAGTTTTGGAAACATATCAGCTTCTGGTGGAGTGTACATTGCCGTTGCTTCCGACAAGATTGTAGCTAATCCAGGAACTATAACAGGTTCAATTGGCGTAATAATAAGAGGAAATAATTTGTCTGAACTTTTGAATAAAATAGGTATTAAGTTTGAGACAGTCAAAAGTGGTATTTATAAAGATATTCTTTCACCAGATAAACCTTTAAGTAACGAAGGAAGAGATCTCTTACAAGGATTAATTGATGAAAGTTACAAACAATTTACTGAAGCTGTTGCAGAGGGAAGAAATTTACTTGTAGAAGATGTGAAGAAATTTGCTGATGGAAGAATCTTTACTGGAACAAAAGCTAAAGAGCTGGGATTAGTTGACAGGATTGGAGATGAGTTTGTTGCTAGAGAGCTTGCAGCAGAGATGGTGAAAATTGATCCAAAAATACAACCGGTAACTTTTGGTAAGAAAAAAAAGAAAATATTAGGGCTTTTACCAGGAAGTAAAATTGTCGAGAAAATAATTCAAACTATATTTTTTGAAGTGAATTCATCTAATAAAATCCTTTGGTTATATAAACCTTAAATCAAAGAATGAATAAGGACTATTTTGATATTGAAAATATTACAGCTATTAGGGGGGCAACAACTTCTAATGGGAATACTATAAAAGAAATTGAGAATTCAGTTATCGAACTTACTAATGAATTAATTTCGCAAAATGGTTTGGATCCAAAAAAGATTTTATCTATAACTTTTACGGTTACTAAAGACTTGGATGCATGCTTTCCAGCTTCAATTGCAAGAAAATGTTTAGGACTAGACTCAGTGGCTTTCTTAGATTGTCAGCAAATGTATGTTCCTAGTGATATTGATTTTTGTATAAGATTAATGGCCCTTGTCATTTTTCCTTCTGGGGCAAGCATTAATCATCCTTACTTGAGAGGCGCTTCTAATTTAAGGTCCGATAGATGTTAATCTTGTGATGCAGGTTTCAACAAAAATTTTCATACTTTAATCCTAAAAATTTCACTAAACAGATTAAGACAATGCTTTATAACCCAAAAAGAATTTTTAAAAAGTCAAAAGTAGTTAGTTTCATATTGTTTACATCATTTTTAATTCCAATCCCTTTTTTTCATAGAAACGAAGCAAATGCAGGTTTGGAATTTCAATGGGATGGCAATCCAAACTTTAAAAGGCTGAAATGGTTCCAAAAAAATAGTGATAAAAGAGCAAGAAATACAATATTTTTCTTTTTAAGACCTTTTGACAGGAAAGCGGATCTCTTAAAAATCAATATGAATATTCCTAAATCTTTCAAATCAACTCTTAAAGAAGAAAAAATTTCTCTTTGCCAAGTAAAAATAGGTGGGTTTGATACTCGCACAAAATGTATTAAAAATATTCCTGCTGATATTGAAATCAATAAAGATAATACCTCATTAGATATTTTTCCCTACAACCCAATTCCTGCTAATAAAGATAGTTATGCAGTCGTTTTCAAAGTGTTTAACCCAAGAAGGGCAGGTTTATATCAATTTCAGTCTTATGGACAATATCTTGGAGAGAATCCCATTTCAAGTTATTTAGGAAGCTCAACTATAGTGATCGATTAAATGATAAATTGTTAAAGAGCATAAAAAAACATGACAAAAAGAACATTCGGCGGAACATCAAGAAAAAGAAAACGTGTATCTGGTTTTAGAGTAAGAATGCGTTCTCACACCGGAAGAAGAGTTATTAAAAGCAGAAGAAAAAGAGGAAGAGAAAGAATAGCGGTTTAACATTAATTAAGACATCATGGCATTGCCCAAAGCTATGCGTTTAAAAGGTCACAGGACTTTTGATTATATTCATAAAAATTCTGCAAAATATTATGGAAAATTAATGACCTTTAAAATTGCAAGATCAAATCCTAAAATTCTCATCTCCCATAAAAATATTTCTAGTTTAGATAATTTTAAAATCGCCATAACTATAAGTAAGAAAGTATCAAAAAAAGCAGTTGTAAGAAATAAAATTAGGCGAATATTACAGGCTGGTTTATTAAAAAATTTCTGCCAAAAGAATAACCACAAACCTTATTGGTTACTTGTTAACCTTAAAGCTGGTAATTTCTACAATGATAAAATCAAATTATTGGAAGAATTTGAACACCTTATTTCTAAATCAGGTTTATTTAAATGATTAACATTAATGAAGAGTCTTTTTATGAGGGCGGTCCAGCCAAAAGTGATTTAATTATCAATCTATTTGCTGGTTTAACTCTTCTTGGTCTTCCATTTACTTTCGCTGCAATTGTAAGGGCCTTATGGTTAAGATACAAAATAACTAATAAGAGGATAACTATAGATGGAGGTTGGTTTGGCAAAAATAAAACTCAAGTATCATTAAGCAATATTGATGAGATAAGATCCATCCCAAGAGGTTTCGGGGCTTATGGGGACATGGTTTTAGTACTTAACGATGGCTCCAAGGTTGAGATGAAATCTTTACCTTTATTCAGAGAAAAACAAAAGTTTATCGAGGAAAATATGGTTAAAAGATCACAAACATTAAATCTTAATGAGGTTGAGGGATTTGCTAATAAATCTTGATTAAATTAATTACAAAAGTGTTTTTATCCTGTAAGATAAAGTGTCAAATAAAGTTACATCTCTTTTAATATCGTGATCGGATTCATTTCAGAAAAATTATTAATTCCGATTCTAGATTTTTTCTACGGGTTAGTCCCAAGTTATGGCTTAGCAATTGTTGCTCTGACTGTGGTTATTAGAATAGCACTCTTCCCCTTAAGCGCAGGATCTATAAGAAGCGCTAGAAGGATGAAAATAGCTCAACCCGTAATGCAAAAAAGGCAAGCAGAGATAAAATCAAAGTTTTCAAGTGATCCAAAGAAGCAGCAAGAAGAATTAGGAAAATTAATGAATGAATTTGGTAGCCCTTTAGCAGGCTGTTTACCTTTAATAGTTCAGATGCCAGTTTTATTTGCATTGTTTGCGACTTTAAGAGGTTCACCCTTTGCAGATGTTCCTTACAATATTAATTTAAAAGTTCTTCCCCAAGATCAGATTGCTGCTATTGATCCAAAGCCCTATAAGTCTCCAAGACATTCAATCTTCGTAACAGAAAAATCCCACTTCCCTGTGGTAGCTACCTTGCCTAATGGTACTAAATTAGGATCCGAAGAATCAGTAAAGATAAACTTACAAACAACTAACGGTAACAACTATTCAGAAGTACTTTCAAAATACGATAACGGTTCAAAATTTCTTCCAACTTGGACAGTTTCAAAAGGTTCAGAAAATATTAAAGTTTCACAAGAGGGTTTAGTTACAGCAATCAAGCCAGGGGATGCAACAATTGAAGCTAAAATACCTGGATTAGCTGCAAAAAGTGGTTTTTTGTTCATTAAAGCACTTGGACAGGTTGGATTTTACGTAGATGGTTCAGTCAACTGGGATATCGCGACGTTAGTAGGTGCTTTCGGTTTAACTTTACTTCTCTCTCAGGTTTTATCTAGTCAAGGTATGCCTTCAAACGCTCAACAGTCTACAGCGAATAAAATCACTCCAGTATTGATTACAGGTATGTTCTTATTTTTTCCTTTACCTGCTGGAGTATTACTTTATATGGTTGTAGCTAACATATTCCAGGCTTTTCAGACTTTTCTCTTAAACAAAGAATCTCTGCCAGCAAACTTACAAAAAATTCTTGACGAACAATTAGCAGGCAAAAATCAAGTAATACCATCTACTGCAAATATTTCAGATAAAAGATTACCATTTGAACCCAATAATAAAAAATAGTTTTTGCTTTAAATAGATAATGGATTCTTGGAGTAGAAATTTAGAATTACTTATAAAATCGAGAACTCCTTTAATTTGGATAAGAACCAAAGAAGAAGAGAGATTATATAAAATTATTGATCAATCATGTAAAAAATTAAATATTAAGAGATTAGTATCCTGGGATTGTGTTAATGGAATCAAAGGAGTTCTAAATGAAAATGGAAAATTTTCTAACAATCCGCTAGGAGTTCTTAATTGGATAAAGGAACAAACGTCTGAATTACCAACAATCTTATTGGTAAGAGACTTCCATAAGTTTTATGATGATCCATCTATCAGTAGAACAATCAAAGAATTATCATCTTCACTTAGAGAAACAAATAACAACCTAATTCTTAGTTCACATATATTGCCATCATCTGAAGAGCTTGACGATTTAATTACAATCATCAATTTACCTTTACCTGATCTAAATGAATTAACATCTCTTATTAAAAAAATTGCTGTTAATACTGATTCTGATTTAAGCGAACAAGACTTAAACCAGCTTGCTATAGCTTCAAGTGGATTAAGCGAAACCAAAGTTAAGCAAGTAACAGCAAAAGCTCTCACTCAGAGAGGAAAAATAAGTAAATATGACATCAAAGATATTCTTGATGAGAAAAAACAAGTTATTGCTAGAAGTGAAATATTAGAATTTTTTGAAAGTAAGTTAGCTCAAAACGATATTGGAGGATTGAAAGTATTAAAAACTTGGCTGAAGCAAAGATATAGAGCTTTTTCAAAAGAAGCCAAAGAATACGGATTACCAATTCCTAAAGGTGTCTTACTAGTAGGGCCTCAAGGGACTGGTAAATCATTAACTGCTAAATCAATTTCTCAAAGTTGGTCAATGCCTCTTCTTAGGCTTGATGTAGGAAGATTATTTTCAAGTCTTGTAGGGTCCAGTGAGGCGAGAACAAGAGAGACAATTTCAAGAGCAGAAGCCATGTCACCTTGCATACTATGGATTGATGAAATTGATAAGGGTTTTGGTGGAGATGCGAGAAGTGATGGAGGAACTAGTCAAAGAGTCTTAGCTAGTTTGCTAACTTGGATGGCCGAAAAAGAATCATCAGTATTTGTAATTGCCACTGCTAACGCTATAGATAAGCTCCCAGCAGAATTATTAAGGAAAGGTAGATTTGATGAAATATTTTTTCTTGATTTACCTAATTCTGAAGAGAGATTGAGCATCCTTGATTTGCATCTAAAGAAAAGGAGACCTGGCTATAATTTTCCTCTTTCAACAATTGTTGACAGGACAGGTGGATATTCAGGAGCAGAACTTGAACAAGCAGTTATAGAGGGCATGCACTTTTCATTTTCTGAAAATAGAGAATTAATGGAAAAAGATTTAATTAAAGCTGTCTCCGAATTGGTTCCATTATCTCGAACAGCGAAAGAGCAAATTAATTTTTTAAAAGAATGGTCTTCCACAGGTAGAGCAAGGTCTGCATCATAATTTGTTTTTTATTTGAAATATATAAATAAAGTTAGTAATCCCTTATTTAATAAATTTTTTCATCAAAAAGCTCTGATAATGATTTGAGATAAACTATCTTATTAGGATATAAAAAATAAAAAAAAGAGTGTTAGATCAAAAATTGATAAGAGAAAATCCAACATTTGTGGGAGATAATTTGTCCTTAAGAGGAAAAGTTTATGATATAACTTTTATCCATAAACTAAGTTTAGAAAGAAAAGAAATTGACATCCAGATATCAAGTCTGCAATCAGAAAGTAAAAAATTAAGCAAAATAATTGGTCAAGAAATTAGAAATACTGATAATGATAATTCCCAAGAACTTAATGAATTAAAGGATAAGGGCAATAAATACCGAATAAAAGTTTCTGAATTGGAAGAAAAAAAAAGAATCCTAGACAAAAAACTTCAAAATGAAATATTAAAATTACCCAATTTTCCAAGTAAAGACACACCTCTTGGAGAAAATGAAAATAATAATATTCAAATTAAAGAATGGGGAGATCCGCTAAAAAAAGATAATCTCAAAGCTCACTGGGAAATAGGCGAGAATTTAAATCTATTTGATTCCGTAAAATCAACCAAAATTTCAAAAAGTCGTTTTATTACTCTTACAGGTAATGGAGCAAGGTTGGAGAGGGCTCTAGTTAACTTTATGCTAGATGTGCATTCAAAAAACGGGTACTTAGAATTAATGCCTCCAGCATTAGTTAATTCAGAAAGTCTCCAAGGATCAGGCCAGCTTCCAAAATTTTCAAATGAAAGTTTTAAGTGTGCTAATGATGATTTATGGCTCTCTCCAACTGCCGAAGTCCCTCTGACTGCTTTTCATAAAAATGAGATTATTGATCCAAAATTTTTGCCTTTAAAATACGTAGCATACAGTCCTTGTTTCAGAAGAGAAGCCGGTAGTTATGGAAGAGATACAAAAGGTTTAATAAGACTTCATCAATTTAATAAGGTTGAATTATATTGGTTTTGTCATCCAAATAAATCGTTAGAGGCTCATAAAGAAATAACGTCAGATGCAGAAAGTATCTTAAAAAAACTCAACTTACCTTACAGATTAGTAGATATTTGTACTGGAGATTTAGGCTTTTCTTCTAGCAGAACTTTCGATCTTGAGGTTTGGCTGCCCAGTAGTAAATGTTATAGAGAAATATCTAGTTGCAGTAATTGCTCAGACTTTCAGGCTCGTAGATCATCAATAAGAACTAAAATTGATAAGAAAACTTCATATATCCACACTTTAAATGGAAGTGGTTTAGCTATTGGAAGAACAATGGCAGCAATTCTTGAAAACGGCCAACAAGGTGATGGAAGTGTGAAAATTCCTGATGCTCTAGTTCCGTACTTTGGATCATCTTTCATAAAAACTGCCTAATATAAAATAATGAATGTTTTAACCTCAATAACAGTCTTGGGATTTCTCATTTTCTTTCATGAAATGGGTCATTTTCTCGCGGCAATATTCCAAGGAATATATGTTGACGGTTTTTCTATTGGATTTGGCCCTTCAATAATCCAAAAAAAATATAGGGGCATCACTTACTCATTTAGAGCCTTTCCTTTAGGAGGATTTGTTTCATTCCCTGATGAAGAAATCAACAACATTGACCCAGAAGACCCAAACCTACTTAAGAATAGGCCAATTATCCAGAGAGTAATTGTGATATCTGCTGGAGTATTTGCTAATTTGCTTCTTGCTTATACAATTCTGATTTTAAACGTAACTACTATTGGTATTCCCTATGATCCAGAACCAGGAATATTAGTTTTGGCAACGCAACCAGAAAAAGCTGCTTTTAAAGCCGGTTTAGAAGCTGGGGATAAAATATTAAAAATAGATGAGAATGTATTAGGTGTTGGGGATCAAGCAGTAGCGTCTCTGGTAAAAAGAATCCAAAGTTCATCAGAAGAATCAATCTCAATTGAAATTGAGAGAGAAAACTCTTATCAAAAATTAACTCTAACTCCTCAAAATATTGATGGGAAAGGGACAATTGGAGCTCAGTTGCAACCAAATATTAAAAAAGAAACAAAAAAAACCAAAAATATTAATGAACTTTTTCAATATACAAATAAGGAGTTTTCATCTCTATTAATAAAAACAATCCAAGGCTATAAAGGACTAATTACAAATTTCTCATCAACAGCTCAACAATTAAGTGGGCCAGTCAAAATTGTTGAAATTGGAGCCCAGTTATCTGAACAAGGTGGGACTGGAATATTATTATTTGCTGCCTTGATCTCTATAAATTTAGCAGTATTAAATTCTCTTCCATTACCTCTTCTTGATGGTGGTCAGCTTGTTTTTACTCTTATTGAAGGATTCAGGGGAAAACCCGTACCAATAAAAATTCAAATTGCCGTAACTCAATCAAGCTTTTTTCTTTTGGTAGGACTTAGCGTTTTATTAATTATTAGAGATACGAGCCAATTACTTATAGTTCAAAGATTGCTTAATCATTAATTTATATATTTTTTAATTTGATAGTTAAGCTGTTAATATAAAGTGATGTTTGTGTAAAATTTTCAATGGCAAAAAAATCAATGATTGCTAGAGAGGTAAAACGTAAAAAGCTAGTAAAAAAATATGCCGTCAAGAGGAAATCTTTATTAGATGAATTTAAGTCGGCTAAAGATCCCATGGAAAGATTAGAAATTCATAGAAAAATACAAGGACTCCCGAGGAACTCAGCACCATCAAGAGTTAGGAATAGATGTTGGGCTACAGGTAAACCTAGGGGTGTATATAGAGATTTTGGATTATGCAGAAATCAATTAAGGCTAAGAGCTCATAATGGTGAACTCCCCGGAGTTGTAAAATCTAGCTGGTAATAAAAGAATTTTATGGGTTTTTAAAAATTCATTAATTCTAAAATATTAGAAAAATCTAGTGACTTCAACATATTAAAGTTGTTATTAATACTTTTAAAAGAATTAGTTTGAAACCTTATTTAAATAATTCTCTCAATATGTACCTTTGAGATGTAAGAATAAATTATGTATAGAATTATAATTTAAAAAAGTGGAAGAAAAAAATACGTCGATCACGTTTGACGGACGAGAGATACGACTAACTACCGGACTATATGCTCCTCAAGCTGGGGGAGCTGTAATGATTGAATGTGGAGACACATCTTTATTAGTTACCGCAACAAAAACAACGAAGAAACAATCTGCAGACTTTCTGCCTCTAATATGTGATTATGAGGAAAAATTATATGCTGCCGGAAGAATTCCAGGCGGATTCATGCGAAGAGAAGGCAGACCTCCTGAAAGAGCAACATTAATTGCAAGATTAATAGATAGGCCAATGAGACCCCTTTTCCCTTCATGGATGAGAGACGAGATACAAATAGTTGCTTCTTGCCTTTCCCTTGATGAGAGAGTACCTGCAGATGTTCTTGGCGTAACAGGAGCTTCTATTGCAACGCTATTAGCAGAAATTCCATTTTACGGTCCAATGGCTGCTGTAAGAGTAGGACTAATAGGAGATGACTTTATTTTAAATCCAAGTTACAGAGAGATAGAAAAAGGTGATCTAGACATTGTTGTAGCAGGATCTCCAGAAGGAATTGTAATGATTGAGGCAGGTGCTAATCAACTTTCAGAACAGGATACTATTGAAGCAATTGACTTTGGTTATGAGGCTGTAACCGAACTAATTAAAGCTCAAGAAAATCTTCTTAAAGATTTAGGAATAAAGCAACTAAAGCCTACAGAACCCGAAGAAGATAAATCATTATCAATATATTTAGAGAAAAACTGTACAAAACCAATTGATCTAGTCTTAAAGAAATTTGATCAATCTAAAGAAGAAAGAGATCTTGAATTAGATAAAATAGAACTTGAAGTGCAAACCAAAATTGCTTCACTTAAAGATGATAATCAATTAAAAGTTCTTATCTCAGAGAATGAAAAACTAATACATTCTGACTTCAAAAAGTTAACTAAAAAATTAATGAGGTCACAAATTATCAATGAAGGTAAAAGAGTTGATGGAAGAGATCTTGACGAAGTTAGGAAAATATCAGCATCTGCTGGGATACTTCCGAAAAGAGTTCACGGCTCTGCATTATTTCAAAGAGGGTTGACCCAAGTATTATC
>QCVV01000003.1 GCA_003210235.1 Prochlorococcus sp. AG-686-O05
TTCCATTCTTCATCTCTGCAACTGCATCTGCATAACTTAATTCCTCTAATCGATGAGTAATCCATAAAGCAGTAAATGGATTACTTGTATTCTTTGTAAGGCCCTTAATTATTTCTAAAACTGCTATTTGACTAGAACTATCTAGTAGCGCCGTAGGCTCGTCCATAAGAATAAAATTCTTATCACTTATCAAGGAAGAAGCAATAGTTAAACGTTGTTTCTGACCACCACTTAATGTATGAATCGACCTTTTATCAAATCCAGCTAATCCAACCTTTTTTAGAGCAATATCAATTTTATTAGTAATATCTTTTCTACTTAATTTTTGATTAATATTCAGAAGAAGTTCACTCCTACAATTTGGCATTAATATTTGATGATCAGGATTTTGAAAAACCATCCCGATGTTCGCTAAATTATTTATAACTCCACTACTTGGTTTTAGAAGTCCGTTAATTAACTTCAGCAAAGTACTTTTTCCGCTTCCATTTTTACCAACAATCATCCATAACCCAGTTTTATCAATAGAAAAATTACAATTATTTATTACATGCTCATTTTTTTCAGGCCATGAAAAACTAACATCTTTGAAAGTTACATTAGGTACTTCATTTTGCAAAGTATCCTCGATCTCGATCATTTTAAATATCTAAGGAAAATCCAGGTCTTTTTGATCCACCAGCTACTGCAGACTTTTCATATATCTGAACAGAAATAACTTCTTTAGCAAGAACAGTTATCAATTTATCCTGAACTTTTTCACAACTTAACTCGATTAAAGAGGAATTTTGGTTATTACTATTCATAAAATCTTTGATTTCATCATAGATTCTTTTAATATCCTCATACTCTTTCTTTTGAATTGAAAGGGGGAAGGGGGAATATCTAAGACTTATTTCAAGAGAATACATAAAAGAATGGTAAATTTCATATTATAAACAAACTATAGAACAATCTTTTCTAAGAAGTTGTTTTAAAATTAAGTTCAATTCAAATTTTTTTATAAAAGATATATAAATGCATTTAATATAGGAGTGAACAAATTCAATTTTGTAAAATTTTTTCCATGGAAATAGCAGGTGATATTACTTCTTTAGTTGGCAACACCCCATTAGTAAAATTAGATCGTATAAAAAAATATTGTAATTGTTATCCAGAAATAATTGCTAAACTTGAAAGTTTTAATCCATCAGCATCCGTCAAAGATCGTATCGCTTATTCGATGTTAAATTCAGCCGAAAAAGATGGTTTAATATTTCCGGGGAAAACAACATTAATTGAGGCAACAAGTGGAAATACCGGAATAGCCTTAGCAATGGTTGCAGCAGCTAAAGGTTATAGATTGATACTAACTATGCCAGATACTATGAGTATTGAAAGAAGGGCAATGCTTAGAGCATATGGTGCAGAATTACAACTCACTCCAGGCAAAGAAGGAATGAAAGGGGCTTTAGATTTAGCAAGTGAATTATCTTCAAGTATTCCAAATAGCTTTCAGTTTAATCAGTTTGAAAATCTCGCAAATCCAGAAATTCATGAAAGAACCACAGCTAAAGAAATTTGGGATCAATCGAATCAAAATATTGATGGATTAGTTACTGGAGTTGGTACTGGAGGGACCATAACTGGATGTTCTCGATTTCTAAAAAAAGTTAATCCAAATTGCAAAATATATGCAGTTGAGCCCGCAAAAAGCGCTGTAATTTCAGGAGAAAAAGCTGGTTCTCATTCTATACAGGGGATTGGTGCAGGATTCGTTCCTAAAGTACTTGATACTCAATTAATAGATGAAGTTATCAAGATAGATGATAACGAGGCATTTTATTATGGGAGGTTATTGGCTCGATTAGAGGGTCTTTTATCAGGAATTAGTAGCGGTGCTGCTTTGGCAGCAACAATCAAAATAGGTCAAAGGGAAGAGCTTATTAATCAAAGATTAATAGTGATTCTTCCAAGTTTTGGTGAAAGATACTTATCTACGGCAATGTTTGAATCCAACACTGTAATCAAAGCTAGAGAAGACGGTTACTTATAGCAAAAGGTATCTAGATATGATCAAAAATCTTTATAAAGAATTAGGGTTGAAAGAAAATGCAACTCAAGGTGAAATTAAATCTTCCTACCGTCGCTTAGTTAAACAACATCATCCCGATGCAGGAGGTGAAAAAGATAGGTTTCTTGCAATACAAGATGCATGGGAGACTCTTAATGATCCTTTTAAAAAAGAACAATATGATAAAACCCTATTTTCATTACAACAATCATCTAATTTCAGAAATGAAAATTGGAAAGAGAAAGTTAATACAACAAAATATAGTTCAACAATAAAAGATAATGAGGTTAAAAATTGGATTAAAAATATTTATAATCCTACCAATAGATTTATTAGCCAAATAATCAACCCCTTGAGTAAAGAAATAAAAGAACTATCTGCTGATCCATATGATGAAGAATTGATGGATAATTTTTGCAGTTATATTAATCTTTCCCAAAAAAAAATTGAAAAAGTTGATAAATTGTACAAGTCAATTTCTGTTCCGAATTCAATATCCTATTTAGGTTTAGATCTTTATCATTGCTTTTCTCAAGTTAAAGATGCTTTATCAGAACTGGATAAGTACACACAAGGATATGTAGATGATTATCTATTTGATGGCAAAGAAATGATGAAAGAGGCAAAAAGAATCCAATCAAAAATGTCTTATGATAAAAAATCTATAATTTCCTGAATTACTATACTTCAACGATATATTCTTTCAGTTGGTCTAATTTAAACCAGACATCTGGTACGGGTCGACGCCATCTTACTTGAGCATATTCTTCTTTAATACTTAAAATTTCTCCTGGGCCTTCAAATACATAACTAGGTAAATCTTCATCACTAGCTAATGCTTCGACACTTTTATCATAAATACTTTTATCTACAGAGACTAAACTTCCTTTCTTTAACGGCTTCTTGGGTATTGATTCGGTCATGATGAGATTTATTAATTTATTAAAATTTCTAAATTTATTATACAAAAACTTTTTTCATTAATTTTTTTTAAATTGATTACATCATAATAATTACAATCGATACAAAAATTTAATAGTCTAAATTTATTATTAAATTAAAAATATGCGTCTATTACTCCTTGGGTGTACGGGTTTTGTGGGGAAAGAATTAGTCCCAGCTTTACTCAAAGAAGGCCACGAACTTTGCATTATCAGTAGAAAAAATATTAATAATTTGAAGATAAATATTCCTTCAGATAAATTCAAATTTCTTAAAATAGATCTTTCTAAAAAACAAAATTGGAGTAATGAAAATCTATTAATTAATTTAAAAGATTCTGATGGGATAATTAATTTAATTGGTGAACCAATAGCAGATAAAAAATGGACTGATATTCAAAAAGATGAGATTGAAAAAAGCAGGATTAATTCAACTAAGTATTTAATGGAAACCCTTAAAAAATCCAGAATTAATCCAAAAGTCATAGTAAATGGTTCGGCAATAGGATTCTATGGAACAAGTTTAACTCAAGAGTTCAATGAGAATAATCAATGTGGCAATGATTTTTTAGCTAACCTTTGCAACAAATGGGAAGAAGTTGCGAACGGAAAACCATTTTTCTCAAGATTGGTAATTTTCAGAATCGGAATAGTTTTAGAAGCAGAGGGAGGAGCACTAGGAAAAATGCTTCCAGTATTTAAAATTGGACTGGGAGGTCCAATCGGAGATGGGAAGCAATGGATGAGTTGGATTCATAGAAGTGACTTATGTGGATTAATAATTAAAGCATTAGTAGATAAACAATTTTCCGGGGTGTATAACGCGGTCGCACCGGAGCCAGTATTAATGAAGGATTTCTCTAAAACTTTAGGGAGATGCCTGAATAGACCAGATTTACTCCCATTGCCTGGAAGAATACTGAAATTATTATTAGGTGATGGGGCAAAAATAGTATTAGAGGGGCAAAAAGTAATCAGTATTAAATTACAAGAAAAAATATATAAATTCAAATATCCTCTTCTTGAGAAAGCCATTTACGCTTCCACCAAGAATTAATTCCATTAACTAAAGCACTAACAATTAAGATGGTAATTAGAGGTGTGATGAGTGGATTCCAAAGATTCTGAAATATATTAAGGAAAATAATTACTCCATTAATTTGCATAATTACTGCAAAAATAAAAAATATTGCAAAAAAAATAACAACAAATAAATTTATCAATAAAAAATTATCAATAATCACTTTCAACTTTATTTTAGATTTCTGCTTAGTCATTTTTAATGAAACCCTCTTATATCATTAGTTATCTTAATGCATGAATTACTCTCTCCGATTCTTAAATTTGCATTATCAATACAAGAAATCAAAAAATTTTTGTCTAGCTTTATCAAATAAATAACTTTAAGGATTAGATTTATTGTCTGATTTATTTGATCTTTCTTATTTATATAATTAGTAGAACAAAAAACATATCTACCAAGTAATCGTCTCTGAGCTTCTGCAAAAGATTTTGTAAATTGAGGACCGCTCCCTTCAATTTGAATAACTGGCTTTGCTAAACCGATAGCCTGCTCTGATGCAGTTCCAGCCATACTTATTACGAACTTACTTTTAAATAATATTTCTTCAAACAAGTTCCAGTTCAAATTGATCGTAATAAATCCATATTTAAATTCTAGACCATCATTTTTTTCTTTATTTTCTATGTAAAACCATTTTCTTTGATTTAGTATCTTACTAATTCTTTCCATAGAAAGAACCTTTACTATGGCGAAATTGAATTCAATATTCTCAAAATATTTTAACTTAGACATTGTCTCTAAAACTTCTAAAATCAAATTCAAATTATCTAAGATTTCAGGAAATCTACTTCCAGGAAATAATCCAATACTATAAGGGACGGTTTTAGATTTATTTTCAAAAAAAGAAAATTTATCCATAAATGGATTCCCTAAAAAAGATACTTTTTTTCTTAATTGTTGAGTTAAATCATTTGCTGTTAGAAAATCCCTAGCATATATATTTTTTGCATATTTTGAGATTAAAAAAAATTTACAAGGCCAAGGTAATTTTAATCTCCCCTCATAATGACTAGAGTATGCAACTAAATATGTAAAAAAATCTTTTTTTGCAAACCATGCAAAAAAAACAGGAACTATATCTCCAATTACTAAATAAAAATCATATTTATTTCTTAATTTATAAGACAAATATAATTTTTTAAAAAAGTAAATTATTTGTCCTCCAAATATTTCAAACATTCTTCCCCTAAAAGAATTGTAACCAATACCACCCGTTCTAAATTTTTTGGTTTTACCAATAATTCTTATATTTACTTTTTTATAATTTTCTCCATCACCTACGATAGGGAGAGCATCTACAAGATCGCCTTTCTTTACGAAATATTTAGCTAGTAAACTACCAGATAAATCTTCTCCATGTCCATTACTTAACAGTAAAATTCTGGACAATTTAAAATTCTAACCATTTATTGATTTTAGTTAATTCTGGCCAATTTGGATATCTATTAAATCCATCTTCAACTGAATCTTTTAACTCAGTCTTTACATCAGGCATCATCATTGCCATTTTTTTAATTAATTGAACATGCTCTCTAACACCTTTATTATTAGTAGCCAAAAGAGCTAACGACAAATTCA
This sequence comes from Prochlorococcus sp. AG-686-O05, assembly GCA_003210235.1. Taxonomy (GTDB): domain Bacteria; phylum Cyanobacteriota; class Cyanobacteriia; order PCC-6307; family Cyanobiaceae; genus Prochlorococcus_A. Next base: position 5,657 of record QCVV01000003.1, read on the forward strand.
TTCTTGCTTGCGGGTCTTGCTGATTTAATCGAACTGCCTCTCTTGCTGCTGCTAATGCTTCTTCGTTATTCTTCAATAGAAGCTGCAACCAAGATAGACAAGTCCACGCAGCAAAGTGGTTGGGTATTTGTTGAATGATTTTTTGAAAATCTTGTGCAATTGGTATTAACTCTTGACCATCTTGATATCTAGATAAGGCCGCATTGAAATCGGATTCAATTGGATTAATGTCATCTGTCATATATTTTTCTTATACTGCAAAAGAGCTTCCGCAACCACAAGTTTGAGAGGCATTAGGATTGACGAAATTGAAACCTCCTCCAATTAAATCCTTACTAAAATCTAGTTGCATGCCGTAAATATACAGAAGACTTTTTGGGTCGCATATTACTTTAAATGTTTGTTCAGAACTCAATGAATAATCATATACTTTATCATCTGAATTTATTTCATCTCCCCCGACAAAATCCATCGTATAACTCATACCACTGCATCCTCCAGATCTGACCCCCACTCTTAAAGCTTTCTTATCAGTCTGATTCTTCAATAAAGAAGATATTTGTTCTATGGCATCATTGGTTATTAAAATTCCCTTACCGTCATCTGAAGTCTTAATTTTTTCCTCTATTTTTACATTTTCCATAAATACACATAAACGTATAATTACACTATAAAAAATATAGACACATCATGCATATTTCAAACGATATACAAAGTTGATTTGTTATAATTTAAGGAAAAAGTGAAAATTGCAATAATAGGCTCAGGGTTAGCAGGTTTAACAGCTGCAGTTAATTTGGTTGATGAAGGTCATGAAGTAGATATTTACGAAAGCAGATCATTCTGGGGAGGAAAAGTCGGAAGTTGGGAAGATAAAGAGGGTAATCATATAGAGATGGGATTACATGTATTTTTCTATAACTATGCAAATCTATTTAAACTCATGAAAAAAGTTGGAGCATTAGATAATTTGCTTCCGAAAGAACATACTCATTTATTTATAAATAATGGTGGTGATTTAAGATCTTTGGATTTCAGATTTGCCTTGGGAGCTCCTTTTAACGGTCTAAAGGCTTTTTTCACTACAGAACAATTGACTTGGGTAGACAAATTAAGGAATGCATTAGCTTTGGGAACCAGTCCAATAGTTAGAGGATTAGTAGATTACGAGGGTGCAATGAAGATAATTAGAGACTTAGATAAAATAAGCTTTAAAGAATGGTTTTTAAATCATGGCGGAAGCTTAAGAAGTCTTGAAAAAATGTGGGATCCAATTGCATACGCTTTAGGTTTTATAAATTGTCAAGATATATCGGCAAGATGCATGTTAACTATTTTTATGATGTTCGCATCTAAGACTGAAGCCTCTAAACTTAATCTTTTAAAAGGATCTCCTCATAAATGGCTAACAAAACCTATCGTTGATTACATCACAAAAAAAGGATGCAAAATCCACTTAAATCATAAAGTAGACGAAATTATTTTCGAAAAAGAATCTTCCTCCTACTCTGTCACACAACTCAAAATATCGACTCCAGAAGGCGTTAAGACTATATTTGCTGATACATTTCTCGCTGCTTGTGATGTTCCTGGAATTAAAAAAATAGTTCCTAAAGAATGGTATCAATTTAAGGAGTTTGAGGGTTTAAAAAAACTCAGAGCTGTTGCAGTTGCGACGATACAATTAAGATATGATGGATGGGTTACTGAACTAAAAAATGATAACAAAAGTCAGAACCCTTCAGGTTTAGATAATCTTTTATATTCTGCAGATGCATCTTTCAGTTGTTTCGCAGATTTAGCTTTAGCAAGCCCTGTAGATTATAGAAAGGAAGGAATGGGATCTTTACTTCAATGTGTTTTGACTCCTGGAGATCGTTGGATGGGTAGAACAACAGAAAGAATCACTAAGGAGATTGATGCTGAGGTGCGTCGTCTATTTCCTTCTTCAAAGAATCTAAAATTACTTTGGAGTAATGTCGTACAAGTTCCACAATCACTTTATAGAGAGTCTCCAGGTATGGACCCATACAGACCTGATCAAAAGACTTCAATATTAAATTTCTTTATGGCAGGTAGTTATACAAAACAAGACTATATTGATTCAATGGAGGGGGCTACTATGAGCGGTCATTTAGCAGCAGCAGCAATTCTAGATAAGAAAGCTAAATTAGCAAAGAATCTTGCGGTCAGCTAACTATGGGTACTTGGCTTAAGCATGACGTAAATACAATTGTAAATGCGCCATTAGATAACGTTTGGAACACTTGGAGTGATTTGGATTCCATGTCTCTGTGGATGAGCTGGATTGAATCCGTCAAAACAATTGATCAAGAGACATCAACTTTACCTGATCTAACCGAGTGGACTTTAGCTGCTAATGGATTCAAATTTAAATGGAAGGCACAAATAACAGAAAGAATTGAGAAAAATAAATTAAAATGGAAATCTATAGGAGGATTACCTACTGAAGGGTCTGTTATTTTTGAATCAAAAGGAGACCAATTAACATCAGTAAACTTAGCTGTCACCTATGAATTACCTAAAATGATTGCTCGATTTATGGAAGAAAAAATTTTGGGCAAAATGGTAACTAGCGAATTACAAGCAAATATTGATAGATTTCGAGATTTGGTAGAAAAAAATTACAAAAATGAATTAACTAATTAAAAATATCAATTGCAGCATCTAATAATCCTTCGAAGGTATAATTAACTGCCTCTCTGTCAACTCTACCAAAAATTTTTTCACATATTTTTGAAGTTTGAGGTCCAATAGTTAATATTTTTACCTTATCAAAACATGTTAACCATTCTTCCCCAAATTCTTTTTCAAGCAAAAAAGAAGAATTTGAAACAGTTTTACCACTTGAAAAAACCATTGCATCAATTTTTCTTTTAGCGATAGCATTTATTGTTTCTATAGGAATTGAATCAGGACATCTTGTTTCATAGGCAGGAACCTCTACAACACGTGAGCCAGAATTCCTGAATTCATCAGCTATTAAATTCCTTCCTCCTGTTTGAACTCTTGGCAAAAAAACTCTGAGTCCATATCCTGATACCGGAAAATTTTCAATTAAACTTTCTGCTACAAATTCTGGGGGGACGAAATCAGCCTCAATACCTAAATCACTTAGAGTTAAGGAAGTTTTCTCCCCTACTACGGCAATTTTTATTTTCTTCGAACATTCTTTTAATGAAGTATTTAAATTTCTTAATCTCTCATCTACAAATTTTATTCCATTACTACTAGAAAAAATAATCCAATGAAAATCATTAATTTCGCTTAAGGCATCATCGAGAGGATTTAAATCATCGGGATATCCAACATCAATTGCTGGAAAATCAAATATTTGAGCACCTCTATTAGTGAATAATTTTTTTATATCAGATATCTTATCTTTTGATCGAGTAATAATTATATTTTTTTGATTCAAAGAGAGCTCAATCATTGTTATTGTTTTCCTCACCTTTTGAATCTTGATTTTGAGTTTTATTTTTTAATTCCTCGAGGAGCTTTAGTACTGACAATCCTTTTTCTAATACTGTATCCTCTTTAAAAGTCATTTCGGGTACTCTTCTCATCTCTATTCTTTGACCTAAAGTGTGTCTGATATAGCTCTTAGCAAGATTTAATATTTCAACAATTTCTTTTCTTATCGCCCCATCAGCAGTTGAAGTTATATAAATCTTGCAAAATTGCAAATCTCCTGTTAAATCTATTTTTGAAATATTAATGAAATTACTCCTTAATAGATCATTTTCCAAATCATTCTGCAAAATAAGAGTTATCTCCTTTTTCAACAGAGAAGAAACTTTTGCAATCCGATAATTATTAGGCATTATAGTTATAAGTTAATTGGATTAGTCATTGCCTCTAGTACGAAGTAAACTGTTATGAAAGCACTTATTACTGAAGATATTAAACCGACCAATGTTAATGGATTTGATCTATTTTTAAATAAAGGTTCTAGTAATGCAACTAATCCTCCAGCAATAATAGAAATTAAATACTTAGGATATCTTGCAACATTAGAGAAAAATTGGCCCATTAGCTCCACATTTTGATTTCTTTTTTAGCTAAGTTTTAATAAACATTAAACAGCATGATTACATTATATCAATTTAGACATAGCGCTTTTTGCTTAAAGACAAGAATGGCTCTTCACGCTAAGAAATTGCAATATAGAGTTGAAGAAGTTACACCAGGCTTAGGCCAGTTTGAAATCTTTAAGATATCAGGTCAAAAACAAGTCCCAATAATTGTTGATGATAATGATCAAATTATTAGTGACTCTACAATTATTTGCGAATATATAAATAAAAAAAATGATAATAATCCGCTTTTTCCTGAAGATCCTTTGTTGTTTGCACAATGCAAATTAATAGAAGATTGGGCTGATACTACTATGGCCTCAACTTGTAGAAAAGCTCTTATTAAATCAGCAATAGAAAATCCACAACTACGCACTGCTTTACTTCCAGACGAAATACCATCTTCAGTAAAAGGATTAGTTGATAAATTTCCTTTTAAAAATCTCAGTAAAATTTCTAATGTAGTTTTATCTTCCAAAGATAATTTAGAATTGCAAAAAATATTAGAAGCTTTATCAAAAGCCTTAATTAATAAAAAATATTTAATTGACGATAATTTATCAATAGCCGATATTGCAATTGCTGCGCAATTATCACTTCTTAAATTTCCAAAATCATCGGGACCAATTCTCTCAGGGGAAGGCTGTCAAGAATATATAAATAATCCTTATTTAGAAAATATATTTATCTGGAGAAACAACATAGAAGAATATCTTTTTAGTGCTAATTCTCAATAAATTCAAAAGATAATTTATATTTACCAGTTTTAATTGCATGCACTGAAGGATCCCCAACTTTAGAACCGTATGTAGCAATATATTGAAAACCGCAGATATCAGGTTTTAAATTATCTTCTGAATTGGAATCATCATGATTACATTTTTGAAATTTACTAATTGTCTCCACCTGATTAACCCTAGATGCTCCAGGTTTATGAACAGTTTGAAGAACTAGTTCGTCAGCAAAAAATATATCATCATCTTTCATTTGACTTCTTCCTGTAATCCTTGAATCAATATATAAATCATCTTTCAAATAAGTTATTTGTTTGTTAACCGATTTAGGATCATTAACAACTTTGATCAGATTTTCACCAAATATTACTTTACCAATTGACTCAGAATTTTTCGAACGATTCCCAATAACTTCATTAAAATTATTTTTGAAAAAATTTACCTCGTAAATAACTGGTGCTTGAGACTCATCTTTTAAATCTTGAGAAGTAACAAGCCAATTCCCTTCAAACCAATTAGGATAAATCAAATCTTTGGAAGTATTTGAAAATTTAAAATTTGGCAAGTATAGTTCTGGCCATAAATTTTCTCTTTCATCCAAAAATTCTCTTAAATTATCATCATTGAAAGCAAATGCATTATTTAAAGAAAGCAATTGAATCATTAGAAAAATAATTAATCCCAAAAAATTTTTAATCATGTCTAATCCATTAATAAGATCTGAAGACCATTTTGTATTATTAGAGCCAGATTCAAAAGAAAAAATAGTGACTAAAAAAGAAGCAATATTATGGTTAAGAAATTGGCTTCCTAAGGTTGATTCATCAACTATATATCAAAAAAAAGATTATTCCAATGAAGAATTTCTGGAAGAATTATTAGAAAGTACTTATGAATTAGAAATAAAATTTGGATTTGTTATTAAATGGTTTGCTGTGCGAGTGGAACCTGATTAATTTATAATTTTTTTGTGAATTCCATAAATTATTTGTTTTGCAACTTCTCTAACGTCTTCCTTGTTAACTTCAATTCTTAAGTCAGCCTGAGAATATAAATTTTTTCTAGATTGAAAAATACGGCTATATAAATCACTTAAATCTTTCCCCTGCAATAAAGGTCTATTTTCGATATCGTTTTTCAACCTCTCAAGAGCAATCTCTTGCTTTGTATCAATCCAAATAATTATTCCTTGCCTTAATACACCCCAGTTTTCTGGTTTAGAAATAATTCCTCCACCAGTAGAAACTATTAAAGAGGGGATTGTGATTGTTTCTTTTAAGCAATTTGTTTCTAGTTCTCGAAATGCTTTTTCTCCATCTTCCTGGAACATTTCATTAATTGTTTTTTTTGCTATTTTCTCTATTAATTTATCTAGATCAATATACTTATACCTCAACAATTCGGCTAATACTGGACCAGTTTGAGATTTACCACTAGCCATCATACCTATCAAATATATACTTCTGCCTTTAATTATTTTGTTTGTTTTCTCAATAATAGATTTTTTCATACAGACAAAAGCGTATATAAAACCTTAAGATAGTATTATTACAGACATTTATGACTTTTACACATACCAAACCATTACATGGCCAGGGACGTGAATGCGTCATAACTCGACGTGCCTGTTTTAGTTCGAGTCATCGTTATTGGCTTCCTGAAAAAAGCTTAGAAGATAATTTCTCTCTTTTTGGGAAATGTAGTATAGCTCCAGGACATGGCCATAATTATGAACTCATTGTATCAATGGGTGGCAAACTAGATTCAGATGGAATGGTCCTTAATCTCTCTGATGTAAAACATTCTATTAAGAGTAAGGTTACTGGACAATTAGATTTTCGTCTTTTAAATGACGTATGGCCTGAATTTAATATTCATAATCAAGAAGGCATTCTTCCAACAACTGAGGCTCTAGTTAAAGTTATCTGGAATCGTTTAAAAGATGAACTACCTCTTACAAGTTTAAAACTTTATGAAAGCCCAACTTTATGGGCTGATTATTATGGAAACAACATGGAAGCTTTATTAACAATTCAAAGTCACTTTAATGCTGCTCACAGATTAGCTAAAGATGAAATTTCGCTTGATGAAAACAAGAAAATCTATGGGAAATGTGCCAGAGTAAATGGTCATGGACATAATTATTTCCTCGATGTAACTGTCCGAGGGGAAATTGATCCTAGAACTGGGATGATATGTGATTTACCTTCATTACAAACAATTATTGATGATCTTATAGTTGAACAGTTTGATCATACTTTCTTGAACAAAGATATCGAATATTTTAAAACTTGCGTCCCAACATGTGAAAATATTGCATTGCACATTGCTGATATTCTCTCATCTCCGATTAAAAAGATTGGAGCAAATCTGCACAAGATAAAACTTCAAGAGAGCCCAAATAATGCTGCTGAAATTTATGTTGAACAAAGCATACCAAATTCTTTGCAAAGAAATCTTGCGAACTCTTTAGTTGCTCAAGCTTGAATTCTCCAAGCATAGCGATCATTATCGCTTCTAGTTTAGATGGAAGGATTGCTTTTCCAAGTGGAGGCGAATCCCATCTTGGAGGTAAGGAAGATAGGAGAACGTTAGATGAAAACTTATCAATAGTTGATGCTACAATTTTTGGGTTGGGAACTCTAAAAGCTCATAAAAGTACATATTTAGTAAAAAATCATTGTAAAAATGGCGAAATAAAAATTTCAAAAAATCAGCCTATTTCGATAGTCGCCTCCAATAGCAAAAAATTTGAAAAAGATTGGAATTATTTCAAACAACCAATTAAAAGATGGTTAATCACCTCTAATAAAAAAGATGCGATAGAGAGTAAAGATTTTGAGAAAGAAATTTTCTACAAAAATTCCTGGAAGAAAACCTTGTTAAGTATTAAAAAAGCTGGAATCAATCGTATGGCACTTCTTGGTGGAGCAAATCTTATAAATTCTTTTATAAAAGAAGATTTAATTGATGAAATCAAAATTACAATAGCCCCAAGAATTATTGGAGGAAAATTTACATGGATACCTGCTGAGCAAACAAATAAGATTTTTAATTTAAAGCAATTTTGGAATATAAAATCGATTAAAGAATTAGATAGAAATGAAATATATATTAATTACATAAGAAAAACTAAAGATGATTAAAGAAAAAAATATATGAATAATTTTGAGCATAAAATTAAAATCAAACTATCTATTCAAGAAATAAATAAAGAAACTTGGAATGAATTAAGAAAAGAAATCAACAATCCTTTTTATGAATGGGAGTGGCTCTGTAACCTTGAGTTATCGAAAAGTGTCTCAAGACAAACTGGATGGCAACCTTTATATTTTATTGCTTATGAAGATGAAGAAATATGCGGAATAGCTCCACTTTTTCTTAAAAATCATAGTTATGGAGAATTTATTTTTGATCAATCCTTTGCAAGACTAGCGCAAGATTTAAATTTAAAGTACTATCCTAAGCTCATTGGGATGAGCCCTTACAGCCCTATTAATGGGTATGAATTTTTATATAAAAAAAATAAAAATAAAATAGAAATTACGAAGTCATTAATAAAACATATTGAAGACTTTGCTTTAAAAAATAATATCTTGAGTTGTAATTTCTTATATGTAAATGAAAATTGGGGCAAATATCTCCAATCCTTAGGATATAAGGAATGGATAAATACAAGTAGTGAATGGATGAATAACGGTGAAAAGACATTTGATGATTTTTTATCCAGGTTCAACTCTAATCAAAGAAAAAATATTAAAAAAGAAAGAAAATCAATTTCAAAACAAAATCTCAAGATAAAAATTCATACAGAAGAGAGTATAAATCTAGAAACAGTTCAAAAAATGCATAATTTCTACGAACAGCATTGTTTGAGATGGGGAGTATGGGGTAGCAAATATCTTACCTCTGAGTTTTTCGAAAATATTCTTGAAAACAGAAGAAATCTATTGTTTTTTAGTGCTTCAAGAAATGATTCTGAAAGTATGATTGCAATGTCAATGTGCATAAAAAATGAAAAAAATATATGGGGTAGATATTGGGGTAGTCAAGAAGAAGTACTTAACTTACATTTTGAATTATGCTATTACCAGCCTATTGAGTGGGCCATAAAAAATAACATTGAAAGTTTTGATCCTGGGGCAGGAGGTAAACATAAAAGAAGAAGAGGGTTTTATGCAAAAGGTACTAAAAGTTTCCACAAATGGTTTAACAAAAAAATGGAAGATATAATTACCCCTTGGTTAAATGAAGTTAATTTTCAGACTATGAAAGAAATTGAGTTAGAAAATAATTCTATCCCTTTTAAATAAAATAAAAATTAATTGGTCTGCTGATTGCTTATATTAATAATATAATTTTATTAAAAATTTGAAGATGAATTTTACTGAAATATTAGAAAAAAAAATAGATATAGATAATGATTTATCTAATAGATATATTGAGCTAGACCCAAATGGTTATTTCATTATAAAAATAGATTTAGAGACAAAAAAAATTATCTTACAACATTATTTAAATACTATTAATGAAGAGGGATATGCACTAGATCCAAAAACTAATGAGCCTATTAAATGTGACTCAAAAGAAATCAAAACTTGTAATGAGACCTTCACAGGAATAAGTGCTAAAGAGATTGGAATTGCAATAACCGAAAAGCGTAATGATCTAATATCTAGATTTGATCATGCCTTATATTTAGGTCGAGAGTTACAAAAAGCAGAAGAATGTTTATACAAAAAATTACCCTACATACAAGATTAAGAAATTAAACGAAAGAATTCTAATTTTTATTGAGATGCTAAATTACATAAAAATATAAAAAATAAATGAACATCATTTTCTATTTAGCATTTCTAGGTTTTGGTTTTGGAGCCGCTTTCTTATTAGATAAACTTTTAAGAGCAGTTAAATTAATTTAGAAGGTATTTATAACTTCTCCATACAAATCATATTCATCGGCAAAACAAATATTTGCTTCAACAAATTTACCGATATAATTTTTTTCATCCTCATTATTTTTAATAGATAAAATCACATTACCATCTATTTCAGGAGCGAAGTTATAAGAACGTCCTATAAGTTCTTTATTTTCAGATATTTTTTCTACTAAAACTTTAACTATTGTACCTACATATAATTGATTTTTTTTCTTAGAAATAATTTGTTGGATAGATATTATATTATCTTTTCTTGCATCAGCTATTTCTGAAGGTACCCTATTTGGCAAATCGAAAGCACTTGTTCCTTCCTCCGGAGAAAAAATAAAAACGCCAACATGATCAAACTCATGCCTATGCAGAAAATCTAAAAGATGTTGAAAATGTTTTTGATTTTCTCCAGGAAACCCAACAATTAAGCTTGTTCTTAATACAGCAGATGGTATTTGCTCCCTTATTTGACTCAAAATTGATTCATTTAAAGAGGCTTGCCAAGGTCTATTCATGCTCTTTAGAACATCTGGATGACTGTGTTGTAAAGGCAAATCAAAATAGGGAACTATATTATTTGAATCTTTAAAAGCTTTAATAACTTCATCAGTTAAACCAGTCGGATATGCATAATGAATTCGTATCCAAGGAACTGAAACTTTAGATAGTTCTTTCAAGAGTCTTGCTAAAGAGGGTTTACCATAAATATCTTGACCATAATTGGTTGTAATTTGACTAATTAATATTATTTCCTGAATCCCTTGAGCTACAAGATTTTTTGCTTCTAAAACTATAGATTCTATATTCCTGCTGCGTTGAGGACCTCTTAACTTAGGAATAATACAAAATGCACACTTATAATCACACCCTTCAGCAATACGAAGATACGCGACATATTTATTTTTATCTACATAGCGTGGGATTTTTTCATCTGCAATAAATTCAGGTATATTTGAAACTTCATTAACAATTTCCCCTTTCTCTACTCGATTGATAACCTTAGCTATTTTCTGATAATCACCCGTTCCTACTAAACCTTTTATTTCAGGAATTTCTTTTAAAAGTTCTTCTTTAAAATGCTGGGCCATACAACCTGCAACTATTACCTCTTTGCCTTGATCAGTAAATTCAATTATCTTCCTTATAGATTCTTCTCTAGCTGTTTCTATAAAACTACAAGTATTGACTACAACCACATTCGCATCTTCTATATCGTTACCTACTTCATATCCTTCCTTATCTAATAACCCTTGCATATGTTCAGTATCAACAAGATTTTTTTCGCAACCAACGTGACTAAAAGCAACCTTTGAAATTTTTTTATCCTTTAAATTTTGATTATTTTGCTTCACGTAATTTAAATTTTAGATAAGAAATAATTAACAAAGAAACTTGTTTATAAGTCTCATTCAAAGATAATATTAGAACAGATTCTGCAAATTACAAACATTAAAGATCTATGGCCCTTAAGACTTTAAAAAGTAGAAATAAAAAAGATTTAAAATGGCCAAAAATTATAATTGCTATTCTGAGCACCATTGGATTAGTTGATACAGGCTCTATTACCTTAAAAAATTGGGGATTATTTAACTCTCTTTCATGTCCTGGAATCAAAAATGGATGCGAAACAGTTTTAAATAGCCCTTGGGGTACATTATTTGAGAATAGTCAATTCAATATTCCTCTCTCATTAGCAGGAGTTATTACTTATAGTTTGATACTAGTATTTTCAACATTTTTATCACTAAATCTAATTTCTCCAAAAGAAAAATTAAATAAGCTTATATGGTGGACAATATTTTTAATCTCTTGTGCTTCTTCTGTATTTAGCATCCTTTTGATAAATATAATGTTCTTTAAAATCAAGGCTTATTGTTTTTTTTGTATTCTTTCGGCAATTTTATCTATTTCAATCTTTATTATCACTATGATTGGTGCAAAGTTTGAAAGTAGAGAACCTATGTTTTATAGAGGATTTATTGTTGTTTTAACAGTTCTTATTGGAGGATTGATATGGTCAAATAGTGTTGACCCTTCTAATGCAATTGATATTTCTAATAATACTGAAAAGGTATCTCCTGCAATCACAACATCTAGTTCACCCCAGAAAATTAAGTTTGCTAAATTTCTAAGTGATAATAATATTAAAATGTTTAGCGCATACTGGTGCCCACATTGCCATGATCAAAAACAATTATTTGGAAAAAAAGCAGTTAAAGAGTTAACTATTATAGAGTGCGCACAAGACGGTAAAGATAATCAATATAAACTTTGCAGAGAAAAACAGATTGAGGGTTTTCCATCATGGGAAATTAATGGTGAAATCTATAGTGGAGTCAAAGATTTAAATGACTTAACCATAATGACTGAATATGAGGGCGATTCTAATTTCTAATAAACCTTTTAATTATTTCGTGATTTAGTTGCTGCCTAGTATGACATTTCCAAATTGTTTTTTTTATAGGAAAATCATCCCTATAGTGACCTCCTCTGCTTTCCTCTCTAAAAAGACAAGCTTTTAATAATAGGAAGGTTGTAATTTGTCTATTATACAAATCAAGCAATAAATTTAGTCCTCTCCTATTTGGCTCACTTAGTTTCAATTTTTGATCAATATCTATTTTCTTAAGACACTCAAGCAAAGGATTTGTTTGTAGTTGATCTATCTCATCTTGAAGAGTTTTTAAAAGTTCAGTCATATTTTTTTTATTACGTGAGACACCTAAATAAGACCAGCATGATTTTCTCAAACAATCAATCTTATCTGAAACACTTAAAATAAAATCCTCCTTTGGATTATCCATTAAAATTTCCTTAGAATATCTATCTAACCTTCTTAATTTATAAGGTGCGTTCAACTCTATAGAAGACATTTTTCTTGCGAATACAAGACATTCCATAAGCGAATTACTAGCTAGTCTATTTGCACCATGTACTCCTGTAGAGGCAACTTCTCCCACGGCATATAGTCCTTTCATTGTAGAACGTGCATTTAAATCGGTATGAACACCTCCCATCCAATAGTGAGCAGCTGGCGCAACTGGAATAACCTCATTTAGGGGATTAACTCCATAATCTTGACATTGACTTATAATTGTAGGAAATCTTTCTACAATTTTTTCTGGATCAATAAATCTTAAATCCAGACCAACATGATCGACATCATTTTCTTGCATATTATTCATAATTGCTCTGCTAACTTGATCTCTTGTAGCTAAATCACCCTTTTGTAAATGCTTTACTGGGCTCTCGCCATTCTTGTCAACGAGAACTGCTCCCTCACCTCGCAGGGCTTCAGAGATTAAAAAACAAGGAGAGCCATAAAACTTTAAAGCTGTAGGATGAAATTGTATAAATTCCAAATCCTCGATTGCAGCTCCAGCTTTCCAAGAAAGAGCAATTCCTTCCCCTGCAGATTGTGCAGGATTTGTAGTATTTGTAAATAAGTGTCCCCCTCCTCCTGTGGCTAAAACAACGGCTTTAGAAGTAATCCAATATAAGTTAGATCCATCTAATACCTGAACTCCCATACATACTTCCTTTTCAATAAGCAATTCTGTTACTCTCACACCTCTACAATGCAAAATATTCTCCTTATTTTCGATATGATCCTCTAAGACTTCTACAAGTGCTCTACCTGTTCTATCTTTAACATGTAAAACTCTTCTACAAGAATGGGCCGCTTCTAAAGTTGTTGATAATTGATCAGAGTTCTGATCGAAAATCATACCTAAATTTTGTAACCTATCAACGCAACTAGGAGCCTCTTTCACAAGCATTTCAACAGCAGATACATCACACAAATCATCTCCAGCTTTTAAGGTATCTTCAACATGAAGAGCAAAAGAATCTTCAGGCCTAACTACTGATGCAATACCTCCTTGGGCCCATCTGCTCGATGATCTTTTACTTGTATTCCTATTTAAAAGAAGAACATTTAGATTTTCTGGCAATTCCAAACAAGTCATTAAACCAGCTGCTCCCGCACCAATGACAATCACATCCCATTTATCAATAGATATTGGTTCTTGCGAAAATGGCGGTCTTAGCATTAAACCAATCCACTAAGTGTTGGTTGAATAATTGCTAAAACAATAAAAATACCATCAACAATCAAAGTAGTTTGAATTACATAACTTGATACTAAAAGAGCCTTCCCATTTATCGAAACAGGTATCGCAGAATTAAAAATTTCTTTTGATATGAACCAAAGTATTAATGCCGCTAAAATAATAATAGACAAAGATTTTAACTGAATAAGATTTTCGGAAGTTTTCTGAAGTATTAATGGAGCATTATCAGAGTCCGCAGTAATAACTTCCTTCCATTGATCCATTATTCCTGTCAAAAATATTGTCAAATCTGTAATCGCCGTTCCAAATAAAGAGGAAATATAAAAACTTGAACCGATCCTCCATTTTGTTCCCAGTCCAACCATTGCGAGAGGTAATGCCACTGCTTCAACAGGGATATGAAGAATAGGGTAAGCACTTAACCATCCCCAAAATAAGCAACCGCCAAGCCAACTTCCTGATACACCAAATAATAATGAGCCTACAATAAACCATTTATCTGCCTCTTTTCTAGATAATAAAAAAGACACACAAAGGATAATAAAAGTAAAACAAAGAGCACTAATAGGATTGAATCTAACCCATGGTGCCTGTACAAAAATTGGCAAAATCACAAAAAAAGAAGACCACAATCTCAAAGCAATTGGTCTAGATAAAAAAGTATTTTTAACAATATCAAGTTCATCATGAAATCTAGGTTTCAAATTATCTTTAACTTCTAAATTTTTAGTAATTAATTCTTCCAATGCATTAAGGCTTTAAAAATTTTTGAATTAATTTAGATCTAGTTTAATAAAACTGCATACGACATATTTTATTAATTTAATAGTTGAAATAAATTAACCATTTTTAGTATTTTAAGATTATTTAATATACTTTGAGTCTTATATAAGTTTACAATAAATATAAGGATAAAACTTGGTCTTTAATTGTGTGGAAAGAAATTAATTATAAAGAGGATTCTAATGATCTTTTGATTCCGAATATTAATTACCAAATTAATCCTGCAGAAATTGAAAGTATTGAAAATAATTCTATTGCTGAAGAAATAGGCTTTGAATCAGGTGATTCAATTATTAGTATTAATGGTAAGAAACCAAGAGACTTGATTGATTATCAGATCCTAATTAGTGAAGAAATTTTAGATATATCGGTATTAGATAAAAGTAAGAAGGTCCATAACATTAGTATTGAAAAAGATCAAGATGACAATTTAGGTATTAATTTTAAAGATGCATTATTTGACTCAATCAAACAATGTAATAATAAGTGCCCGTTTTGCTTTATAGATCAACAACCAAATGGTAAAAGAAAAAGTCTTTACGTAAAAGATGATGACTATAGATTAAGTTTTCTGTATGGTTCATATCTAACGCTAACCAATTTAAATAAAGATGACTGGAAGAGAATATCTACTCAAAAACTATCACCGCTTTTTATATCAATTCATGCCACTGACCCATATATCCGAGCACAATTATTAAAAAATAAAAAAGCAAGTCAAATTCTTGATCAAATTGAATGGTTAGAACAAAATTCAATCCAAATACACGGTCAAATAGTTGTGTGTCCAAAGATTAATGACGGTAAGATCTTAGAAAAATCTATTTATGATCTTGCGAAATTTCATAAAAAAAATTTTAAGACAGTACTGTCAACAGCAATAGTTCCAGTAGGCCTCACAAAGTTTAGACCTGAAAACGATGGCCTAATAGCAATAAGCAAAGAATATGCAAGAAAAATTATTAAACAAGTGGAAAAAATTCAAACCTCTCTCCAAAAAAGTATTGGTACTCGCTTTTGTTGGCTTGCCGACGAATGGTACTTAATAGCTGGTTTGAGATTACCAAGCTATAAAACATATGAGAATATGCCCCAAGAATCTAATGGTGTAGGTTCAATAAGAAGTTTTCTTAAAATATTGGAAACTACAACAAAATCTCTTCCTGAAAAAGTAGATAAAAAAAGAAAAGTCAGTTGGATTGTTGGGAAATTAGTTTACGAAGCACTGCTTCCAACAGTGGAAAAACTTAATAAAATTGATGGCCTCACGATTAATCTATATGGATTACCAAGTATTTATTGGGGTCAAGACCAAGTCGTGACAGGTCTTTTAACTGGTGAAGATCTAATTACTGGACTACAAAATAAAGATCTAGGAGAAAGTATATTCATACCATCAATCATGCTAAAACTTAATAGTGATTTATTTTTGGATGACAAAAATATAACTGAAGTTTCAA
Organism: Prochlorococcus sp. AG-686-O05; assembly: GCA_003210235.1. Classification (GTDB taxonomy): domain Bacteria; phylum Cyanobacteriota; class Cyanobacteriia; order PCC-6307; family Cyanobiaceae; genus Prochlorococcus_A. Next base: position 21,735 of record QCVV01000003.1, read on the forward strand.
ATAAATTGAAAACTAATATTCACGTTCTTGATGATACAAATGATATTATTAATAATCTAATTGGTATATCTAATACTCAAAAAATACTTGATTATGCTTAGAAAACTTATACATCCTATTTTAGTTTTTCCTCTTTGTTTATACATTATTTCTCAAGAAGCGTTATTAAGTAAGCCCAACAATAATATTGAAGAAATCCTAGAAGAAAATGAAACCCAAATATTCCTTAATTATTCAGAAATAAATAATATTACTTTAAAGAATAATCAAGAACTTAAAGCATTAGAAAATTTAGTCAATGCAACGACTTTTACTCTTTCTAGCAAAATCGCTAAGAGATATCCCTCATTAGATTTACAAGCCAGTGGATTACCGAAATATATTGCGGGCAAAAATTATAGTAGCAGCTCAACAACCAGTAAAACTTCCCAATTTTCAGCAAATCCCTCCCTTAACATCAAATTAGACTTAATAGATCCTCTAAGAGGGGCTGAAATTAAAATAGCCAGAAATAATTATGCAATAGCAAAAAATAACTATGAGATTAAAAAGAAAGATCTTATACAAGAATCAAAATCTAGATACCACAAACTACAAAAGTCATATCAGGATATTAAGAACAAGGCATTATCTCTTGATTTATCAATTACTAGTTTAAAAGATGCTCAGTCAAAATTTGATGCAGGAATAGGCACAAAATTTGAAGTTCTTGAAGCTGATGCACAACTATCAAGAGATAGGCAATCACTAAATGAAAAAAGAATTCAGAATCAGATTAACAAAATTGCATTAAAAGAAATCCTAAATATCAATGGAGATTTCGCAATTACTCAAAAGCAAGAATTAATAGGTTTCTGGAACCATAAATTAAACAAGAATATAACTGAGGGTTTAGCTAAAAGTCTTTCTCTTAAGAATATTAATCTAAAAAAGTCAATCAAAGAAAACCAAGCTAAGAATTATCTGAATGCTTACAAGCCAAATGTTTATATAAGTAATATATTTACTAGTTCATTTACTAAGGGTGATTCTTTATCTCTCGAAATAGATTCTGAAAAATCTGGTTCTTCATACACAAATACTGTCAGCTTAAATTTTGGTTGGAATATTTTTGACGGCGGCCAAAACAAAAATTTATATAAATCAAGCAAAGCTGATGCTAAATCAGAAGATTACTCCTACAAGAATCTTGAAAATGTTTTAAGGAAAAATATTAGTAGTGCTTATTTGAATTTAAAATTAAATGAAGAAAAAATTCTGTCATCTCTAAAAGAAATCTCTTCCACGAAAGAGTCCTTGAGATTAGCAAGATTAAGATATGAAGTAGGAATATCTACACTTAAAGATGTTCTTATTAGACAAAAAGAGTTAAGTAATGCTAATTCAAAAAATATTGATGCAATTTATAATTACAATTTAAATTTAGATGAATTAGAGAGATTGACTTTTCTTGAAATAAGTAATATTTGTAATGAGAATGATAGTTTCATCAAAAATAACGTTCAATCTATTTGCAATATCTGAATATGAATAAAAATAATTTAACCAGTCAACAGTTAAAAGATTTAGATTCTTTATTTGAATTGGTTAGTGATCGCCAATTACAAGACTTTGGAAACATCAGTGCTAGCAACAAGTCAGACGGTTCATTAATTACAAGTTGTGATTTATGGAGCGATAAAACAATTGTAGAGGCTCTATCTATAATTGCTCCACACGAAGGGGTTCTTAGTGAAGAGGGAGGAAAGATAGTTCCTAATACAAATGCTTATTGGATAGTAGATCCTCTTGATGGGACCACAAATTTTGCTGCAGGAATTCCATATTGGTCTATTTCGGTAGCTAGATTTGTAGATGGTGCCCCTCAATCTTCCTTTTTAATCATTCCTACATTAAAGAAAAAATTTGTAGCAATCAAAGGAGAAGGTGTTTGGCTTAATAACAAGAAAATTGAAATTAATAATAATCAAAAAAGTGAATGCGTATCCTTATGCAGTAGATCTATTAAAATTTTACAAAAAAATCCTAGTTCTATATTTCCTGGGAAAATAAGACTTCTTGGTGTATCTAGTTTAAATTTAACAAGCGTTGCAATGGGACAAACTTTTGGAGCTATAGAATCAACTCCTAAAATATGGGACATTGCAGCAGCATGGCTATTACTTGAGGAGCTAAATTGTTCAATTGAATGGCTAGAAATGAACCCTATGCATTTAACTGCGGAACAAGATTTACAAGATACTAATTTTCCTTTAATTGCTTCTAGGACAAAAGAAAAAATGAAAGTCTTAAGACCATGGGGTAATTTATTAGTGGAAAAATAGTTGCATTATAAATATATAAAGGACTTGAAAAATATGACTATTAGATAGAATAAATAAGATTTGGGATAAGTATTTGAAGAGAATTAATATGCAGCGCAGTACAACATGGATTATTAAAAGTTTATGGGGAGCTTGTGAAAGATGGAGTAAATCGGATTGTATTGATTTAAGCGCTGCTTTTGCCTATTACACTCTTCAGTCATTCTTTCCAATACTACTTATTTCTCTTTCAATAGCTTCCTGGTTTCTAGGAAAGCAAGAAGGTTTAGATCAACAAATAATATCTGTTGCTGCTCAAATTTTACCTCCATCGGTGGTTGAATTAGTTGAAACAACATTATTCAAATTAATTGACCAAGGCTTTGGAGCCGGTATTTTAGGAGCTATGTTTTTACTATTTACTGCTGGCAACGCTTACTTATCACTTCAAAGAGGTTCAGATAGGCTGTGGGAAGACGAGCTCCCTTCGAGAAGAATTAACTCTGCCTGGCAAGAGCAAGCATCAAAATTTCTTAGGAACAGAATTGAAGCTTTCTTAATAGTATTTTTTATAGGTTTCTTAATGGTGTTAGATCAAATCAGTGCAAATTTAAGAATGATTCCAACTACTGTTTTAGAAAATATATCAAATTCTAGTAATTATTTTTCTGAATTCATTATAAAATTACCACTCTTACAAGTTGGTCAATTTGCCTTCCCACTAGTGGGGTTTTCATTGATGGCTTTATTACTTCAAGCACTATTGCCGAGTAGAAAAGTTCCTTTAAGACCACTAATACCTGGTTCAATTCTGATCGGAATTGGACTAACTACGCTTAACTTAGCAGTAAGTAAAAGTATTCTGTCCCTTGGAGTAAGATTTCAAGCATATGGTTTTATTGGAGGTTTTTTAGTCCTAACTTTATGGGTTTGGCTATTAGGCGTTATTTTATATTTTGGACAATGTTGGAGTGTTGTTATAGCTAGTATGTCTTTAACAAGCAGGAGAAGAAAAAATTAATTCTAAAAGAATGACCTCTTTCCTTTTCTAAAATGAATAAAAGTTTTATTATCTATTCTTTAATCTTTTTATTATTAATTGCTCTTTTTGGATTTAACTTTTTTTTAAGTCTTATAGGAAATCTATTATTACTTGTATTTTTAGTTCCTCTTTTAATATTTTTGATTTTACTGATAAGTTTTAATTCCCTAAAGTCAAAAGTAAATACTTGTAATCAATGTGGCACTATATCTTTAGGAGTTAATAATACCTGCATGAATTGTGGTGCGGATTTAGAAGATATAAATCCTAAAAGCTATGAAAATTTTAAAAAACCAGGTGAAACTACAATTGAAGTAAAAGCAGAAGAAATCAAATGAGGATAATTAGATACTTCTTATAAAAGATTTAACCAATCCCAATTTGTCTTAAAATACTTTGTCCAGTAATTAATTCTGTACCTAAACCTATCAATATTCCCATCATTGCCATTCTTCCATTCCAAGTTTCGGCAAAGTTGACAAAACCAAATCTTGGTTGATTATCTTCATTCATAATAGATTAGTAATTATCTTGAAATATCTTAGCGTTTGAAGGTTGGATTTATGGAAAATAATTAATGATTTATCTAACATGTCTTAATCCATCGACGGGCTTGTATTCGTCTCCAGTTAATTCTTCATATATTATCGCAGGTAATCCAGTCTCAAACATAGTTTGAAGTGCTTCTTTGAGCATTGGATTCCAACCTCCCGTACTAACTTTGCCATGTCTTACAGTCCAATCCCACGTACCTTGAAGATCTCTTGGCATTCTGCCTTCTCTATCTCTTCTGGCAACTAAATCAAGAGACTCAACTATTCCAACTATTACTGGATTTTTGCCGTAAGAAGGAGTTAAACTCAATTCAAGTCTAACAGGATCTTCTTTAACCATTTTAAGACGAAATCTAGGCGGTAACTTCAAAGTTCTAATTACTCCTGAGACAATCTTTGTTCTTAATTCCAATTTTTTGACCTTATAAATTTATCAAATGAATTTAATCAGTTGTAGATCCTTTTTCTTCGAGAGTTGAATCCGTATCATTAGAAAATCTAACTGTAAGTAATTCTTCTTGAGTTATATTTCCGGATTTATCAAGAAGTTCAGGATGAATAGTATATTTTTTTTGTCGGATATTTGTATTGAAAGGTCTATTTGGTTGCTTATCAAGTATCCCCCAACCATTTGACATTACTTTAAATGCCTTCCAAACTAGATAAGTGAGGGCAGCTGAATAGATAATTGGAAATAAGAAAGACATTGATTTATTAATTTATTATACTTAAAGTCTATAATAGCTCGAAAAAATTAATTTTAGCTAATTTGAAGAAACAAATTTCCCTATTTGCCACATAATTTCAGCGATTTATATATTTACCACTAACATATTTAATAAATGAATGTTCGAATGTTTTTAAAGGCAATATTTCAAACAAAATTTTTAAAATTATCTTTTAAAAGATTATTTTTTCTATTCTATATATCACTAGGCCTATTTAATAAATCAAATGTAATATCTCAACCGATAATAAATCAAAATCTTGATGAAGAATCTAAAATTTCAAAAAGATCTTTCATAACAAAAGCAGTTAACAAAACAGGGGCTTCGGTTGTTACTATTGACACTCAACGATTTGTTAAAAATAATCAATTGTCTAGAGATTCAAGAATTTTATTAGATCCATATTTTGAAAGATTCTTTGGCTTACAATTACCTCCCGAAAATCGCCCACAGATAGAACAGAGTCAGGGTAGCGGTTTTATATTCGGTGATGGTCTCGTAATGACAAATGCTCATGTTGTTAATGGATCTGAAAAGTTAATAGTTGGCTTATCTAATGGATCAAAATACAAAGGGAAGTTAATAGGACTTGATTTACTTACTGATCTAGCTGTTATTAAGCTTAAAGGTAAAGGGCCTTGGCCAAAAGCAATATTAGGTGACTCGACATCAATAGAAGTTGGTGATTGGGCCATAGCTGTTGGCAATCCTTATGGATTAGAAAATACCGTTACTCTGGGAATAATTAGTAACTTAAATAGAAATGTCTCACAACTAGGAATATATGATAAAAAGTTTGAGTTAATTCAGACAGACGCTGCAATAAACCCTGGCAATTCTGGGGGGCCATTATTAAATAGTAAGGGAGAAGTAATTGGAATTAATACTCTTATAAGATCAGGTCCTGGGGCAGGCTTAAGTTTTGCAATCCCAATAAATAAAGCTAAAAATATCGCTTCGCAACTTATAAAGAATGGAAAAGTAATGCATCCCATGATTGGAATCAATTTAATAGACGAAAATTACTTTGAAACAAATAAAAGTATTGTAAAAGTAGGATACGTTGTCCCAAATAGCCCTGCTGCAAAAAGCGGAATATTAATTAATGACATAATCCTAAAAGTGGGCAAAACAAATATTAATAGTTCTTCAGATGTAATCAATGAAATAAGTAACAACGGAATTAATAAATTTATAAACATAACATTAAAAAGAAAAAATAAAATTATTAAATTAAATGTTAAACCGACTGATATAACTAATTTATCAAAATAATAAATTTTTAACTTTCAACATCTCTAAGTATTTCTACACATTGAGAGATACAAATACCATCAGAAATATCACACTTAGAAATACACTCAAAATAACTTTCTACTGGATCAGCAGTAACATAATTACTGTCTTTTAAATCATACTTTTTCATAAGTATTTTAAATAAAACAAATACGTAATTATTAGATTAATCAAAAGCATTTAGTCTGTAAAGATAAATAAGTGATCTTGCCTAGAGGATTGTAAAGTTTTCTAAAAACTATTCTTCAAAACTTAAAAAAATAAGAATCAAATACTTAATCGATAAGTAAAAATGACTATTTTACACTTCTTTTCTTCTCTAAAAAATATTCATAATTACCATTAAAAGATAATAATTTAGATTCTTTAATTTCAATAATTCTATTTGCAACTTTAGAAATAAAATATCTATCATGCGAAATAATAAATACTGTGCCCTGATAATTATTTATTGCAAGTTCTAGATTCTCTTTCGATTGTAAATCTAAATGGTTTGTAGGTTCATCAAGAAGTAAAAAATTGCTTGGATCCATTATCATCAAAGCCAATGCTAATCTAGCTTTTTCGCCACCACTAAGTTGTTGAACATATTTAAAAACAGCGTTATTATGAAATCCAAAACCTCCTAAGAATGTCCTTACTTTTTGTTGAGACCAATCTGATGCTTTTGAATATATTAAATCAATAACCTGTTTTTCAACAGCAAGGGCTGCAGCCTGATTTTGCTCATAATAACTTGTAATTATATTATGTTTACCTAAATTAACTTCTCCTATTTCAGGTTCTATTTTTTTCATAATCAACTTCAACAAAGTAGATTTACCACATCCATTAGGACCTAAAATTGCTATTTTTTCTCCCGCAGAAACCTTTAAATTTATATCAAACAATAGTATTTTCTCTTCAAAACTATGAGATAAATTCTTAATTTGAAGAACTGTTTTACCAGAACGAGGACACTCAGGAAAATTAAAAGAAGGACTTTTTAGTCTTGAAATAGGTGCATCAACTTTCACAATCTTTTTTAATTGCTTCTCCCTACTTTTAGCCTGGGTACTCCTTGTAGCACTAGCTCGAAATCTTTCAATATACTTTCTTTGTGTTTCGATCTCTTTTTGCTGCAACTCAAAAGCTTTACTTTGAGATGCTTCATTTAACGACTTTTGTTCAACAAAAAAAGAATAATTCCCATTATATGTTTCAGAAATTCCTCTTTCTATAAAAATAATCTTTTTACATAATTTATCTAAGAAATATCGATCATGGCTAATTAATATGATTGCTATTTTTAAAGAGATTAAATATTCTTCTAGCCAAAAAATTGTTTCCAAATCTAAATGATTAGTAGGCTCATCGAGCAAAAGTAAATCAGGTTTTTGCAAAATAATTTTCCCAAGAGCTACTTTCATTTGCCAACCCCCTGAAAAATTACCTACTAATTTATCTGCATCTTCTTGAGAAAACCCTAGTTTTGGCAGTATCTTCTCTACTTCTGCCTGCATTTGATAGCCGCCTAAAACTTCAAACTTTTCTTGAAATTTGGCTAGTTGATTTACAAGATGGTCAAGTTTTTCAGAGTCTTTATTAAATTCTAAAAATTTCATTTCATTTTCAATCTCTAGAAGTTTATTTGAAACTACTTGAATATCTTTAAAAGAACCTTCCAATTCTTCTCTGACTGTTCGATTTAAATTACAATCCAGTTCCTGTTTTAAGTGTGAAATTTTGGGATTTCCTTCTTTAAGAACAAGTCCACTTGTTTGATCCTCCTCTCCAATTAAGATTTTAAACTGAGTCGATTTACCTGCTCCATTGGAACCAACTAAGCCTATCTTTTCTCCCTTCCTAATTTCCCAATTAATATTTTTTAGAACAACATCAGTAGAGTAAATTTTGCTTACATTATCAAATCTAATCACTTTAAAAAAATTGAATTTACGAACTTAGAGACTTTTTACCAAAAAAAATATTTGTGGAATAAAATTGTGATATGAAAAGAATAGAACAAATCGTAGTAATTTTCATAGCTGCGGCATTAGCAATTCCAAGTTATTGGTTTTTTTGGACATTGGCTGGTGGTGGCGGTTACAACAGAAGAATAACACCTGCAACCAAAAAAGGAACTACTCAAAACCTTTTACTAAAGACCACCTCGAGCCTTAATCAACCATAACTTAGTTGCTTCATCATCCACAGTCGACAAATACTCGATAACCTCTTCTTTAGTAACCTGTATATCTAATTCTCTTCCAATCTCGCAAATTTTTTCAAGAGCTGATTTTGGATTGTTAAGAGCCATCAAAAATAAACTTTGTTTTTTTTTAGAATCATTAGCTATAAAATTGTAGAGTTTTTCAACATTACTAATCATCAGTTTCCATTAATTCATATCAATAGACTATTCCCTTAAGCAACATTTTGTTTATTATATTTATTTATAGATAAATCATGATCGGTATCTTTTATTTCTTTGGCTGAAGCATCTTCCATACTTCTTGCATCTAAACATAGAACTTTCCTAAGCTTTGCAAAATTAGCCGCATGAGATATTCTTCCATCTTTCTGAGCATAATATTCAGAACGCTGCAGAATTTGATGCAGATGTGTCAATAAATATGGACTGATCACTGCAGATACTAATACATCACTATTCTCATTACTTAAAGACTCAGGCTGTATTATTTTTTTTTTCTTTTTATCGATTATTGATCTTTGAGAAGAATCAAGTTTTCTTGAGTTTTTCATAATTTACACAATGAACTAATTAATCAAAGGCTTATATCCTTACTATTAATATACACAAAGATACTACCCTTGACTCACTGTGTATACTTAAAAGTAACAGTTATGCAGTTTGACTAATGGCAACCCGCCAAAACTCAACTAATGGGAAGCCAAAATCCCCCAGAATACAAGTAGTTCTTCCAGAGTTAATTTGTGAGCAATTAAATATCTTAGCTGAAAATGAATCAAGAACTGTCAGCAACATGGCAAAAGTATTGATTCAAGAAGGAATTAAAAATTATTTCGAAAGAGAGGCCAAATCACATACATCAGATAATAAAATCGATACCGACAATTTCAGAGATACATTAGAAAGACAAAGTATTAAAAGGTTAAAAGGAGCTCCTCAAAGGATTAGGTATACCAAAAAATCCGAGAAAAAATAATTAATTTTGAGGTAATTTTTGTAAATCTACAGTTTTCCCCATAACTACCAAAATATTTCCTCTTTCAAGAATATATTTTGCAGGAGGATTAACTGTTAATTGTTCTGGAGGACCAGCAGCAAGAACGTTAACTAAATAATTTTTTCTTAAATTTAAATCTCTTAAAGATCTACCAATAAATTCTTCTGGAACTGTTAATTCATCTATTCCAGTTTGATTATCTAATTCTAATCTTTCAATAAGATTGGGCCTAACAAGTTCTAATCCTAATCTTTCACCTTGCATTCTAGAAGGGAAAACAACCTTATCAGCACCTACTCTTTTTAACATCTTTTCATGCAAATCACTCGTGGCTCTTGCAATTACCCTTTTTACTTTTGTTCCTTCACTATCCTTAGCAATAAGAGTAGTAGTAATACTTGCTTCAATGGGCTCACTAATACCCACCACAACTGTATTCATCTCTAAAATCCCTGATTCCTTCATTGATTCTTCATCAGTACAATCTATCACTCTTGCTTCAATAGAAGGTTCTAATTGTCTTAAATCATCGATAGCCTTCTCTGAAGCATCGGCAGCTAAAACATCCACGCCATTACTTATAAGTTCTCTACAAACAGCCGTTCCAAATCTACCAACTCCTACAACTGCGAAAGTTAGAGCTTCATCTTCTTTGTGTGGAGACCATTGCCACCAATCAGCCATAATAAATTTCAGTAAAAGCTATACATAAAGATCAGCTTTTGGATAGCCAATTCTTTTTTGTCTTTCTATTCTACTCTTATATAGAGCCTGCCACAGGGCACTTAAAAGCAAAAGAATCCCAAGTCTTCCTACAAACATGCTAAGAATTAAAATAAATTGACCAAAATGATTTAATTTTGCTGTCAAACCGATATCAAAACCTACTGTTGCAAATGCAGAAATACATGTAAAAAGAATTTCAAGAAATGTAAATGATTCTTTTTTAATAAAAGTATTCGTAGTACTTAATACCATAGCCATCAAGAGAACAAAAAGTAAAGAGCCAACAGTTATTCCAACTGCTTTCAAAATAACTTTATCTGAAATTAATCTATTACTAATAATTACATCTTTTTGTCCCCTTAAAGTTGATCTAGTTGCTGCCATTAGGGCTATAAAAGTTGTAGTTTTAATTCCCCCACCCGTACCACCGGTACTAGCTCCAATAAACATCAAAGTCATTAATAGCAAAAGACCCGTATCTGATATTGAATTTAAAGATATTGGAAAATTTGTAAATCCCGCTGTTCTTGCACTGACAGTCTCAAAAATAGATGATAAAATTTTCTCAAAGAAATTTAGATCACTAAAAAATTGACTATTCAATAATGTCTCTGTTACGAAAAAACCTAATGATCCGAAAATTATTAAGGAAAAACTTGTCCTAATTACTAATCTAGAATGAAGACTCAATTTTTTATATGACAGATTTTTTCTATTACTCCATATATCGTCAATAACTCTCCAACCAAGTCCTCCCATCACAATTAAAAAAATAAATACAATATTGACAACAAAATTAGATCGATAATCTTGAAGGCTGTTAGACCATAAAGAAAAACCTGCATTGTTATATGCAGAAATACTATGAAAAATTGCAGCCCAAAGTCTTTGCCAGTTATTTTGAATTTCTAGAAACCCGAAAAAATATAATACTATTGCTCCAAAAGAAATAATAGAAGTAGCAGTAATGGCAATGCTTTGAAAAGTTCTACCAATTCCACCAACCCCAAATTCATCGAGAGTCTTACCTTTATCCAATCTAGTTCTAAGCTGAGTACCTTTTACAACAAATCCTTGTAAGAAAGTAGTAATAGCCATTAAGCCTAAACCACCTGATAGAAGCATTAAAGCCAGGAAAATTTGCCCAAAAATATTTAAATCAACTCCTACATCAATGATAGTTAACCCCGTCACAGTTATTGCAGAAGTAGATGTAAAGAATGCTTCCCACAAACCCACTTCCGATGAAGAACATAATGGAGAACTTAAAATTAAGGTTCCAAAAATAATAATAATTAATCCTGTGACAATTGTGAATTGAGGTACAGATAACTTTCTATATGTTTCTTTTAATTTATAAACAACGTTCTTTATTTTCACTTTATTTATTTAAAATTTAAAATTATCAAAGCTGGGACAGTCAATGACATTATAAGTGTTAAACCCGCACCATATTTTGCAATATCAAAAAATCTATATCTCCCAGGTCCGTAAACCATTAAATTAGTTTGATAACCCATTGGAGTTAAGAATGATTGACTTGCACCGAACAATACAAGCATTATCAGGGCATTTGGTGAGATCCCCAAAACGGTTGAAAACTGAATAGCTACAGGTAATATCAGAGCAACAGAAGCAGCGTTACTTATAAATTGAGTAAGTATTACAGTAGCTACGAAAATTACTATTAAAGCAAAATAGAGTGGCATTCCACTTAGGACAAAATCCAAATTTATGGCTATTAGATCTGCCAATCCAGTGACTTGCATAGCTACACTGAAACTTGATAATGAACCTAATAATAAAATAATATCTAGCCTAATTGATCTTTGTATTTCTGCAGGACGCAAACATCCAAAAGCAACCATTGCTATTAGTGCTAAAAGAACTGATCCTACTAATGGAATATTAGTTAAAGAAGGCAATAGAACCATACCAATTGCAATCGCAATTGCAATTGGTTTTCTAATTAAAAATGGCAAATCATCTTCAAATTGATCCAAAATCAATAAGTCATTACTTGTTTGAAGACCTCTTATTGAGTCTAAAGGTGCCTGAAGTAATAAGACATCTCCTGCTCTTAAAACAGCTTGACCTAATCTTTCCTGAACAGTTTGTTGTCCCCTTCTAAGAGCTAAAACTGTCGCATTATGGCGTTGCCTAAATCTTAGTTCTCTCAAACTTGCTCCTGCTAAAGTTGATCCTGAAGGAAGCAAAGCCTCGAAAGTTTTGGTACCTTCTTCAGTAGAGAGAGGATTTGTGCCGGCAATAGATCTCTTATTTTCAGCTAACAAAATCGTATGTTCTTGTTGTAATCGCAATAAATCCGCTCTCGTAACACGTACTATCAATCTATCTTCAGGCTCAAATTTACGATCTGCAAGAGGAGGTAGAATTACTTTTCCATTTCTTTGCAACTCAAGAACATCAACATCAAATCTTCTTTGTAATCTACTATTTCTTACTGATTGACCAACCAATTCAGAGGAAGAGGGAATAGTAACTTCTGTAAAATAAATATTCATATTACCATTTTTAATAAAATCTTTATTTCTTCCTCTATCAGGCAAAAGAACGTCAGAGACTAAGATCATATATGTAGTACCTATTAACCAAACTGGAATCCCTATTGAAGTCAAGCTAAATAATTCAAGAGACCCATAGCCTAATTGCTGACTGATATCACTTACTAGCAAATTTACTGAGCTTCCTAATAATGTAAGTGTGCCTCCTAATAGAGTTGCGAAAGATAAAGGTAAAAGGACTTTGGAAGGTGAAATATTTCGTCGTTCACACCAGCCTTCAATTAAAGGCAAAAGAGATGCTACAACTGGCGTATTAGGAACTATCCCAGATATTGGAGCTATTAAAAAAGTTATAAGTAAAATTAATTTTCGAGGCGTTTTGATATTTTCAGAGGATATAAGCTCCCTTACTCTGTCTAACGCACCACTTTTAAATAATGCAGATGAAACTGCAAATAAACCCATCAAAGTGATTAAAGATGGGCTTCCAAATCCAGATAAGGCTTTTTCAGGTGTTAAAACTCCAGTGACAATAAATATTCCAACGCATAATAAACCAGTTAATTCAGGGGCTATAGTATTTCTTATAAATAGTATTAATGACAGAAATAAAACTAATACTGTTATTAGTGCATCTAAATTATTACTAAAAAAAGAAATTAAATTCATATCAAACTTATTTAACTCAATATACCTATAAACAATATGCCAAAAAAGTTCAAAATTGTTTAAGGTTTTTTGTTAATAAGGTTATTTATAGTAGATTTTTTTTGAAATAACCAAGAAGCTGTAGATTTTAAGCTTTTAATAATATCAGGCATTTTGGAAGCATAAATCAATCTTCTTGCCTCAAATGCCAATTTACCTGATAAGGTCACACCTAAAGCGGAAATGGATGCTTCACCAATTCCTAAACTAATCATTTCACCATTATCTTCAAAATCAAAAGGTAAAAGATCTTTTTCTTGAAAGAGTAGTTCGATATTTTTAGCGAGATGATTTCCTTGTTGCATCGCAATTTGAGCGGTCACAGGCAAATCCTCCATACCTTTGATTATTGCAATATCTCCAATAGCAAAAGAATTTATATAATTTTCTATCTGCAATTTTTCATTTACTTGAATTCTTCCGTCTTTTTGTGTGACTTGTTCGTTTATGTAGGAAAGGTTAGGTTTGACCCCAGCAGTCCAAATCACAACGTCTTGGTCTAAGTCTTTAATCTCAGAATCATCTAAAATTCTAATTTTTTGATCTGAAATTTGTTGAACAGTTGAGTTTAAAATAACCTTTATTTTTCTTCTTTCTAAAGCTTTTTCGGCTTCTTCTCGATTAAAAATCTTATTTCGGCCTAAAATTTCATTAGACTTTTCAACAATGCTTATTACAAATTTATTCTTATATATATCATTAATCTTACATGCGATCTCTACTCCAGAAGGACCAGCTCCAATTACAAATAAGTTTTTCTTTGTTGTGTAGTTCTGAAATTTTTGTAAAAACGACTTTAACTTTTTAAGGTCATTTAAATTATTAAAAAAATAACAATTTTCATCTACACCTTTCACTGAAAAACTATTAGATACTGATCCTGTACAAAGAATTACCAATTCATAACTTATAATTAGTTCGTCACAAAATTCGAGAACCTTTTCATCAAATCTAATTTTAGTTAAAGAATTTCTAAGAAAAGTAATACCTAAATTTGAAAATATATTTGAAAACTCAGGAGCAGTCTCCCACATTGATAATTCTTCGCTCAAAACTTCATACATTAAAGGTTTAAATATAAACTTCTCTTCAGAATCAACGACTAGGATTGGTAAAGAAGGATTAAGTCTTTTCAAGCTTGAAGCAACTGTCAGACCTCCAAAGCCTGCGCCAACTATTACTATTGGTTTTTTTATTGATTTCATGAAGGAAATATTGTTAAGCCTAAATGTATTATTAAATTAAACGAATAATATTCAAACTGAGCGAAATAACCTCTAATCCCAAACTACCTTTGATAATGATTGAGAAAACGCTAGAAAGTATTCAACTTAATTTAGAAGGGCATAACAAAAAATTAAAAGATATGAATCCCAAAGAAATAATATTGTGGGGTTATAAAAACTTTGAGAATCACTTTGCTATCACAACAAGCTTTGGGATACAATCGTCAGTCATTTTGCATATGGTGCATCAATACTCACTACAAAAAAAAATTAAGATTTTCTGGATAGATACAGGTTACTTACCCTCAGAGACTTATAAGTATGCAGAGAGACTAATTAATGATTTATCTTTAGAAATTGAGGTTTTACAAAGTGAACTATCTCCAGCACGAATGGAATCCCTGTATGGAAAACTTTGGGAAACTAATAAAACTAATGATTTAGATAAATACCATGACATAAGAAAAATCAAACCTTTAGAAAATGCTTTAGATAAAAACAACATATTTTGTTGGGCTAGTGGGGTGAGATCGGAGCAAACGAATAATAGGAATAAAATGAAATTTGTTGACGTAATCCGCAAAAGACTTTCTTTAAGGCCCTTACTCAACTGGAAAAACAAAGATGTTTTTTATTACATGAAAGAAAATCAATTGCCGTCCCACCCACTTTTCTTAAAAGGTTATTCAACTGTAGGGGATTGGCATTCCAGCTCTCCTGATAGTATCGATAAAGAAGGCAGGTCAACAAGATTTGGCGGCATGAAGCAAGAATGTGGAATTCATACTGAAAATTAAATTTTCAATTCAGGACTATGATCGATGATATTAATTTCCTATTAGTTGGCAATAGCAGGCTTCACTGGGCAGAAAATTTGAAGACTAAGTATCGGTATTTTCACACACAAAGGGATCATAAATTACCTCATAGTATCAATTTAAATAATTTAATTTGGGCATCAGTAGGGAAATTACCAGATTTGTCTCTTAAGCAAGAAAATGAAATCTCCACTCAAGATATTAAATTAAACAATCTTCCAGATCATTTTGGGGTTGATAGAGCACTTGCTTGTTTGGAAGCTTTAAAAATAATAGAGAACCCATCCAGAAAAGAACTATTAATAGCAGATTGCGGAACAACTTTGTCACTTACCAAGTTAACTGCACAAGGCTCTATTATCGGTGGGCAAATTACACCTGGTTTTCTCACACAGCTTAGATCTATGGAGAAATATACCAAGAATCTCGAAGCTCCTAAAAAGTACGATATTCCTATTCAGGATTTTTTAATTAATACAAAAGATTCAATGTTAAAAGGAGTATTTAACTCTCTAATGGGTGTAATTAATTTAACATTTAACCCTAGTAAAGATATTTTGATTATGTGCGGAGGTGACTCTGAATTAATTGGCAGTGTATTGAAGAAAAAAAATAAAGAAATTATTATCGCCCCAAATTTAGTTATGCAAGGGATGATCACACACTTCAATCGTTAAAATATTCACCTTAATCCTAAATCTGCAATAATATGGTCTGCCATGATTGCTGCTTTAACCTTAAGGTAAATTTTTTCAACTTTGCCATCTGTATCAATTAAAAAAGTATTTCTCATCATTCCCATATATTCCTTTCCCATAAATTTTTTAAGGCCATAACTGTCATAATCAGAAGATACTTTATAAGGTTCAGGGTCAGTCAAGAGAACAAAAGGTAAGTCAAATTTTTCGATAAATTTCTGATGTGAAGTCGCACTATCTTTACTAATTCCAAGAACTACAAAATTATTTTTCTTAAGAAAATCCCAATTTTCTTTAAAATTACAAGCCTCTTTAGTACAACCTGGGGTATTATCTTTTGGATAAAAATATATTATTATTCTTTTACCTTTAAAGTCTTTTAAAGATACATCTGATTCAAAAGAGTCTTTTAAATTAAACTCTGGTGCTTTATCACCAATCTTAAGAGCCATTGACATTATTAAATCACTATGATTCTAAAATACCAAAAATCTGGTTTCATAAGATAAAAGGTGTACAAGATGTCGCAACCCTAAAAGAACTTGAACTCGCAAATAAGCTATCTAGGCACAGAGCAAATACTTTATTAGAAAGTAGAGCTTATATAAGACATTCTTTAGGAACTTTTTTAATTTAAATCCATTAGAGATGCTCATAATTGCAAATCCAGGAGAACCCCCTGAATTACCAAACGGGATGGGACATTTAAGTTTAAGTCATTGCAGTGATGACATGATATTAGTTTGGCATGAAAAAAATCGGGATTAATATTGAGAGACTTGATAGAGATTTTAATTATGAGAAATTAGCAAAAAAATATTTCGTCAACTCGAATAGATCAAATAATAAGAACGAATTATATAAAAACTTTATTTTAAATCAATGGTGTGCAGTTGAGGCTACTATAAAATGGAATCATAGCAAGTTAGCTAAAGACATAAAAGAATGGCAATATTCTTAAAACGAGAACACATTATTTCATCAAAAGAAGAAACTAAAGTTGAAATTTATCCAAATTACTTTTTATAAATGGACTATCTATTTAGCTTATAAAGATAGCTCTCACTTTATGCCTAATATTATTTGCAGCAGTTGGATAGTTTAACTTTTTCGTTTTTTACGTAACTCTTCATATTTATTTTTTTCCCATCCAGAATCTTTGGGTTTCCAAAATTTTATTCCTCTTAAATCAGTTGGCAGATATTCTTGTTGCAACCAGTTCCCTGGGAAATTATGGGGATTTAAGTAATTACTAGCATTATTTTTTAGATGACTTGGAACTAACGATACATTAGTAGACTTAAAAGCTTCTACTGCTTTGAAAATTGATTTAGTACTATTACTCTTTGGAGAAATTGCCAGGTATAAAGAAGCTTGAGAAAGAAAAAATAATCCTTCAGGGAAACCAACTCGATCAAAAGCATCACAACATGACTGCACAACAACTATTGCATTAGGGTCTGCGAGACCAATGTCTTCACAAGCAGAGATCAAAAGTCTTCTAAAAATAAAATTTGGATCTTCTCCGGCTTCAACCATATTGGCAAGCCAATATAAAGTCGCATCTGGGTCTGAGCCTCTAATAGATTTGATAAAAGCACTAATAACATCAAAATGATTTTGGCCATTTTTGTCATAAACAATATTTTTCTTTTGGATTGAATCTTCAGCAATTTGCAAATCAATAACAACTAATTTATCTTTATTTTCCTTTGTAATATTTATACCTAACTCTAAAGCATTTATGAGATTCCTCGCATCGCCTCCAGAGAATTTTACCAAATGATTAATTGCCTCTTCTGTTATTTCGATGGTTTTAGAATCTTGAAGGCAAGAGTAATAATTTATTACTTTTTCAATTATTTTCTTCAAATCATTTTTATTTAAAGGAAGTAATGAAAAAATACGAGCTCTACTTATTAGAGCTTTATTTACGGCAAAGAAAGGGTTTTCTGTTGTAGCACCAATAAAAGTAATAGTACCGTTTTCAATTGAGGGCAACAAAGCATCTTGTTGAACTGAGTTAAATCTATGTACCTCATCAATAAATAAAATTGTTTTCCTATTGGAAATAAGTAACCTTTCCTTCGCATTTGCAATTTCAGTTCTTAATTCCTTAAGACTAGACAAAATAGCATTTAACTTTATTAATGAGGAACGAGTATTAGAAGATATAATCTCAATTAAGGTTGTTTTACCTACACCAGGTGGTCCAAAAAAAATAATATTTCCTACCTTGTCATTCAGAATTGCATTTCTCAATAAAGAGTTATTTCCTAAGATAGATTCTTGACCAAAAAAGCCATCTAAATTCTTTGGCCTTAATTTATCCGCTAATGGAGCATTACTTTGCGTTTGATAAATATTGCGAAATAAATTATCTGACTCCATATTTTTTAAATTAACAATAAATCATTTTAAAGATTTATGTAATAACAGTAGGTTTTTCCATTTTGGTAAGTTTTGAAATATTTAATAAATGATCTAAATCATTAATTAGAGCTTTAAGAGCGACTTGAGGATTTAAAACTAAATTTTGTTGAGAGCTTGAAAATTTTTCAAAATATAATCTCAAAGTTGAACCTTTTGTACCAGTCCCTGACAAACGCAAGATTACTCTGGAATTATCCTCGAGTATAATTCTTAATCCTTGATTTTTACTAATCGAATTATCTACTGGATCTAAATATGAAAAGTTATCTGCTTGTTTTATAAAATTTCCAGCAAACTTATTTTCTTTTAAAATTGGAAGCTTAGATGATAAATCATTGAATATTTGATTTGCAATAGTAGAAGGGATAGCCTCATAATCGTGCCTTGAATAATAATTTCTTCCGTATTGTTTCCAGTGGTTTTGAATTAATTCACTTACTGTACAATTTTTCACAGCTAAAATTTGTAACCAATATAAAACTGCCCATAAGCCATCTTTTTCTCTGACATGATTACTACCAGTTCCGAAGCTTTCCTCTCCACAAATTGTAATTAAATTGGAATCTAAGAGATTTCCAAAAAATTTCCATCCAGTTGGCGTTTCAAAACAAGGAATATTTAAAGCATTAGCAACAAAGTCTACGGCTGAACTTGTAGGCATAGATCGTGCGACTCCAGCAATACCATCTTTATATCCCGGTACACAATTTGTATTTGCAGTAATAACTGCGAGACTATCACTTGGATTTACAAAACATCCCTTACCTAAGATCATATTTCTGTCACCATCACCATCACATGCAGCACCGAAACTATAGGCTTTTTGAACTAATAACAAATCTGCCAATTTAGAAGCATAAGTAAGATTTGGATCAGGATGTAAACCTCCAAAATCCTCTAGTGGTAAACCATTCATGACACAATCATCTAAAAGACCCATTTTTTCAACAAAAATATTTTTTGCATATGGACCAGTAACTGCGTTCATTGCATCAAAAATTAAAGTGAAATCCTTTTTCAAAAAATCACTTATTTGATCTAAATCAAAAATATTCTCCATTAAATCTGAATAATCCTTTAGTCCGTCAATTATTTCTAGAGAAGTATCACCAAACGAGAATAAACCTAGCTTATTTAAATCTGGAATTTTTATATTGCTAATTTTGTAACTCTTAAGTGATTGAGAACATTCAAATATTTGATTTGTAATTGACTCAGCCGCAGGTCCACCATTAGAAGTATTTAATTTCACTCCGAAATCCCCTTCAAGACCTCCTGGATTATGACTTGCTGAAAGAATAATTCCTCCAATAGCACCCTCTTTTCTAATCAAATGTGATGTCGCTGGTGTAGACAATAACCCATTTTTTGGAATAATAACTTTTCCAACTTTATGAGCTACGCATATTTGGATAATCTTCTTAATTGCTTCGATATTCCCATATCTACCATCCCCACCAACAACCAAAGTTGACCCTCGCAAATTGCTAAGTGATTGAAAAATTGCCTCTATAAATATTTCTAAATAATGCTCTTCTTGAAATCTTAAAGTACTTTTTCTTAAACCAGAAGTTCCTGGTTTCTGATCTAGAAAAGGATTTTTAATATTAATAACATTAACTTCAGTCATGATTTCAATAAAACTTAGAAAAATCTAACTAAATTAATGTGGCATTTCGGATGTTCTTAACATAGCGATAAACCATAAAGAGGAAATAACTAATGCACTTAAAATTCCATAATTGACTCCAAACTTTGAAATAGTAATAGGAACTATTAAAGGAAAACTTAAAGCTCCAAATAATGGTGTAAAGGCAACAATTTTTTTTAGCATTAGATCACTTATTTAAAACCATTCAGTCTCAGCATTATCTTTCTCATTTGTGTCGTCAAAAGGGGTAACTCTATCAAATTTCATTATAATTTTTTTTTCTTGATCACCAGAAGCATCTACAGCTTTAATTTCATATTTTTGAGAACCATCTCTAAAAGGAACTTGCAATCTAAAAGTACCGTCAGCAGCCAATGGAACTTCTTCTTCACCAATAGTTAACCTAGCAGATGGATCTGTTGCTCCATAAACAATTAATTCTGAATCAGCAACTAACCAAAAAGATTTATTTTGAACTATTCCACTTCCAGATTCGTTTAAGCCTGAAGACCATTGCCCTGCACCAGAATCGGTGAGATCTGAGTTTAAATTTGTTGAATTCATATCTTCCATAAATTCTTCTGAACCTACTTTTCTTCTTTTAGGAAAACTTGTTGCTGCCTGGTATAAGCGCTCATGCAACCCATTAGCTTCTTCCCCCTGAGGGCTTTGCATTATCGGAGAAGGCTCAGATGATATAGGATTCTCCAGATTAAAAGGAACAAATTTATCTAAAATCTGCTCTGAAGGTTGAGTACCTGGCACGTGACTTACAGAGGAAAAAGCTAATGACTTCCATTTGAAACCGTATTTATAGCCTAATTCAACCTTATAGTCCCTATTTGCAAGAGGAATTGGCAAATACCATTCAGTGCTATAACTATCTACAGCAATTTCTCTTAAGGTTCCCTGATTTAAATTCCCTTCAGCAATACCAGTTGCATCGTATAAGCGTAAACATAACTTATTAGCACCTAAAGACTGAGCTTTTTCTCTATCGATTTCTGAGATTTGCCAAAATACATATGCCCACTCTGGATCTCTGGGCAAAAATACTAGTTTTGTATTAACTTCTTCTTTTACTGATTGAGAAGTAAATTCAGAAATCTTTGGAGGAGTTTTTTTAATTAAGGTTTTATTATTTTTTTCAGTAGAATTTTTTTGATATTTATCAATAAGATCAATTAATACAGCCTTAGTTTTTCTACTATATAGAGGTACAGATAATTTACTAGCTTCTTGACGCAGTTGTCTGAGGGTTAAACTAAGTAGATATTCTTTATTCTTGATCCCATCAACCACTGTTAAAACTCCATAATTTGCATGGAATTAGTATGTTCTTTTTTTCTGCAGTTTGGGTGACATTAGAGGCAGTCGTCAGGATCTTCTGACTACTTTCAAGTTTCTAAATTTTGCAACTTTCTTGTAAATACTTGGCATAAAAGAACTTTGAAGAAATCTAGAAATCTATAACTTATAAATTAATTTTCTATTTTTTAAATTTTATTACCTTGAATTGTTAAGAACTCAACAAAAATATATTTTTTCTTCGGGATCACTTCATATTAATTGTCCTGTTTTTGTTCAACTAAGGTGATTAAATCATCAAGATCCAATTCTTTGAAATTTTTTTCAATGCTCTTAGAAAAAAAAATTAATTTTTTAGCGGCAGAAGACATTTGTTCAAAAAAAAGTTGGTTGAAATTTTTATCATTAAACTTCTGAGATTGTTTTTCACACCAATTTTTAAGAAGTTCATCTTCTTCAAGCAAAGATTTTTCATCTTTTCCGATTACCTTGAAAATTTCAAGGCAATGGGCTAGTAATCTAACGTGATGCTTTTTAATTATGGGCATATTCAGTTGATCTATATTTTTCACCATCTCATCGCTTAATGGAGTTGGAAAAGAATTTGTTTGATTAGACATTAATTTTTTAATTTAAATAAAGATAAAAACTCAATATTGGGCATATATTTAGCTAAAGTATAAAAAACTAATTGTAATAGATTAATTTATAGAAGTTATGGTAACTGAAAATTTAGTTAAAGATGTTGTATCTGAACCGTACAAATATGGTTTCATTACCGATATCGAAACTGAAAAGATTTCCAAAGGGCTAAATGAAGATACAATTCGATTAATTTCAGAAAAAAAAGAAGAGCCTGAATATCTACTTAATTTTAGACTGAATGCCTTTAGGAAATGGCAAAAAATGAAGGAGCCTAATT
>QCVV01000004.1 GCA_003210235.1 Prochlorococcus sp. AG-686-O05
TATTTTTTGTTGGGATTTTAATTCTTACAAATTGATTTTTTGATTCTTCACCATCATTAATTAGAGCAGCTAAATTTAGACTTAGGTTACTTATAAAGGGGAATGGGTGTGCAGGATCAACAACTAATGGAGTTAATAATGGAAAAATTGATGATAGGAAATAATTATTACACCAATTTTGTTGGTTTTCATTAAGTTCCTGATACTTTTTTATGAAAATTCCTTCATTTTTGAGCTCATCATTTAGTTCATTATTTAAATAATTTTCTTGGAGGGTTGTGAGATTTTTTACTTCTTTGTTAATTTTTTTTAGTTGTTCTTTAGGCATAAGCCCATCAATACTTCTTTTTCTAATTCCAGCCTCAACTTGAGCTTTTAATGATGCTACTCTAACCATAAAAAATTCATCAAGATTATTACTGAAAATTGAAAAGAATTTAATTTTATCTAGTACTTTATAGTCTTTCTCCATACCAGTAAGAAGAACTCTTTTATTAAATTCAATCCAACTTAATTCCCTATTAATGTAGTTATTTGCTTCGTATTTCATTAGGGAGATTTATTTCGTTAATTATAGGAAATTTTGTTATTTTTCCCTTCAGCAATAAGGTAGATCATAAAGAGTAAAATAATTGATCCTGCAATAAATGGTGCTTTAGGACCAAAATCATCATAAACTCTCCCAGCCATCCCAATACCTAAAACTCCCCCAAGACTTTGAAGACCTTGCAAATTACTTAATATAGATCCCTGATTATCCCCGTCTAATTTTTTTGAAATTAAAGCTCTTAACGTAGGTGTAATTAACCCTGCGCCTACAGCTAAAAATGAAACTGCAGAGTAAATATTTGCTGACGCATTTTCTTTAGGGGTAGTTATCAATAAAAAACATGCTAAAAGAATAAATCCTGAACCAATCAAGGTGAGTTTCATTTCTCCAAATCTTTTTACTAAAGGACCAATTAGACCACCTTGTACAATAATTGCTATTACCCCTACGACTACAAGAGTTCCACTTGATGCCTTTGTAGTCCAATTCAGAGACTCTTGAAGGAAGAAAATTAAAATATTTGTTAGTCCAGTAAAAGCTATAAAATATATAAAAAAAGCTAGAGACAATTTTCTAATTTTTTCTTCTTTAAATACTTTAAATAATTGTTTTAAAGGATTTTTTAAAATTTGGTTTGATTTATTTAATTCTTTTTGAGGCTTGGTTTCTGGTAAATAAAAGAATACTAGTATGAAGTTAATAATTGGAATTATCGAAGCTATAATAACTGGAATAATGAAATTATTATTTGTATTTTTAGCAAAAATAACAACAAATATATTGCCCAAGAAAAAACTTAACCCAAATGCAACTCCAATAAGTCCAAATGTTTTTGCTCTTTTTTCAGGACTAGAAATATCTGCAAGAATAGTTGTTGCTGTTGCTGCAGTTCCACCACTTAGACCATCAATAAGTCTTGCTATAAACAATAAAAATAAAGGGATAGTAGCTAGTGAAGTTGACCAATCAAATAAAACTGTAAAAGATAATATTGATATTCCGATGATTGAGCCAGTTATACAAAACAAAGTTACAGGTCTTCTTCCATATTTATCGCTCATAAGCCCAATAAAAGGAGAAGCTGTAAATTGTGCTAATTGATAAGTACAAGAGAGTAAACCATAAGTACTAGCTTTTGAGTCAAAAAGTAAAACAAAAGAAGGTAAAATTGGTAAAAGAATACTTTCGCTTAATCGGTCATTTAGTAGTGTTATAAAAGCACTGAATAAAGTGAATTTTCTACTTGGCTTGAATAAACTTTTTTTCACGATATTTATCTACAATGCAATTTTCTTCTACTACCATACTTGTTAATGGAGATTAATGTGCCCGGTGTAGTTTATTTAGTTGGAGCAGGTCCTGGTGACCCTGAGCTACTAACTTTAAAAGCTTTACGACTTATCAAAAGTTGTGATGCTTTAGTCCATGATGCGTTAGTTTCTGCCGAAATCATAAAGGAAACTAACAAGAAAACTGAAATATTTAATGTGGGTAAAAGGGCTGGTTTGTGTTCCGTTCCTCAGGCTGAAACTAATTCACTTATTGTACAATTAGCAAAAGAAGGAAAGAATGTTGTAAGGCTTAAAGGAGGTGATCCTTTTGTTTTTTCACGGGGTGGTGAAGAAGTATCTTTTTTAGAAAAAAATGGGATTTCAGTTGAAATTGTGCCTGGGATAACTTCTGGAATAGCTGCTCCTTCAAATTTTGGGATCCCATTAACTCATCGAGAAGCAGGAAGTTCTATAACTTTTGTCACTGGACATGAAGATATTAATAAAGACAAAAGGACTGTTAATTGGAGAATGTTAGCTAAATCATCTGACGGTTTAGTAATTTATATGGGTATAAGAAACATAGAATTTATTGTTAAAGAATTACTTTTAGGCGGTCTGAATGAGAATACTAAATGTGCTGTTATTCAAGAAGCAACTTTGCATAACCAAAAATGTTGTATTTCAGAATTAAATAATTTAGTAGAGACAATTAGTAATAAAGGTTTTACCTCACCATCAATTGTTGTTATTGGAAGTATTGTTGATTTTAAAGTTAATAACTATATAAATAATCTATCTGATGCTTCTTTGCCAGAAACAAATTAATCTTACGTATACAACAATTCCCAGAAATACTTTGGATCAAAAGTTGTTATAAATTCCATATCATTAACTCTTTTAATTTGTCTACAAGATAAACTATTAATTGCAATTAAAATATCATCATTATAAAATTTTGGTAAGATTAATTCTTCTTTTATTATTTTTAATTTTATAGCCTGTCTAACCATAACTCCCTGAAGACATCCACTTTCTTTTCTTGGTGTTGTCCACATGTTATTTCTTTTTAGTAATATATTAAAAGTACTGCCACAACATAGTTCATTAGTAGTATTTAACATTAAACAATCATCAAATAATTTTTTATTAGCTTCTATTAGTGCTTGTATTGATTGATTATATGAAAAAGTTTTACATCGATTAATTAAACTATATTGATTTCTTTTTTCTGTTTGACTAATAAATGTATTTATTGGAGAAAAATTAGGTTTTATAAGATAAAATTCAATCCATAAATTATTCTTGTAATCCTCATGTTGATCATTATTAATTCTAATTGTTCTGCCTTTATTCAAACCTCTACTGTAATTAATTCTAATTGATCCTAATTGATGGTTTTTAAGAGACAATTTTGTAATACCTTGATTAATAATGTTTTTTAAATATGATTTATTAATATCCAAATTCATATTTAAAACCCTACTGCTATTTTCTAGCCTTTTAATATGTTCGTCTATCAAAACAGCATTATTATTTTTTATTAAAATAGTTTCGAAGATTCCATCTCCAAACTTTAGACCTCTGTCATTTGCTGAGATTTGAATATTTTCAATATCTAGCCATTTATCTTTATGCCAACCTATACTCAGTTTCATTTTAATGAATCTATTAAAGGTAAAAGTTTCCACTTTAGTTCTTCTGTTTCATTTTGAGGATTAGAATCACTAACTATTCCGCAACCAGCAGATATTTTAATTTTTTTATTTTTTACTATGAATGATCTTATCAGTATATTGCTATCAAACTCTCCATACCAGTCAACTTTTATAAAGGATCCACAGTAAGGTCCTCTTCCGTATTTTTCAATTTCAAATAGCCTTTGACACGAACGTAATTTTGGAGCCCCAGTTATTGAGCCTCCCGGCCAGCAAGCAATTAGTAAATCAACCCAGCTTTTATCATTTTTTAGCTTTCCTCTAATTACAGATGTAAGATGATGTACTTTTAAGTAACTCTCAAGTTTTAATAATTCTGGAACCTCAATACTCCCTATTTCGCATACTTTGCTTAAATCATTTCTTAAGAGGTCCACAATCATAATATTTTCAGCTCTATCTTTTTCATTAGTTATCAAATCTATGGCATTTAATGTATCTTGATTTTTATCTTGGTGTCTTGATCTTGTGCCTTTGATAGGTCTTGATTCGACATATCCTTCTTTGTCTATTTTCAAAAATCTTTCAGGTGAAGTTGATAATACTGCTTCATTGATTCCCTTTGAATTATTTATTATTATCCCTCCAAAAGGGGCTTGCAATTTGCTTCTTATTTTTAGATATATGCTTAAAGAATTATATGTTTCTAAAGTTTTAACCTCACATTGTGTTGTTAGATTTGCTTGAAAAATATCTCCTACAGATATAAATTTTTTAACCTTCAAAATATTTTTTTGAAATTCGTTGGTTATTTCTTTTAAATTAATTTTCGAAAAATCAAATTTAAGATTATTTTTAATAGAATTCTTTTCTGTTTCAGCATTAATATTAACAATTATTTTTTCAAATTTATTTAATTCAGCAGAACTTGTTCCTTCAAGAATTATTTCATTAGAAACTAGATTAAATTTAATAATTGGATCATAAGAGGCAATCCATAAAGTCGATATTTCATTATTCCTCCATGGATTTTTTGGCTCGATGTAAGCACCAGCCTCAAAGTTTAACCATCCAATCCAAAATCCTTTATCAATGTTTTTTAATTTTAAAAATGGATTATTCTCGATATCTAAATTATTAACATCTCTTGAGCAAATAATTTTTTTTGGGTTAACTCCTAAAATAGACCACTTTCCATTATCTTTCCCATCACTATCTAACCAAGCCAATCCATGGTCTCCAAATTTTAATGCAAAATGATTAGCTATCAATTCTGGGTCAAGCCACTTAGATAATTTTTTGGTTTTAATTCTCATTCTTTTTTATTTGCCATTTTTTGTAGGCTGTTTGTCTAATTCTGCAACTATCACATTTTCCACAGGGTTCTAAATTTCCTGAATAACAACTCCATGTTTTTTCTAGAGGAACATTATTATCAAAAGCTAATTGAATAATCTCTTCTTTATTTAAATTTAGTAAAGGTGTCCAAAGTTTAATTGGATTTTCTTCTCTTCCACGTTTGTTAGCAAGATTAGCTAATTCTTGAAACTTTTTAATATAATCAGGTCTGCAATCAGGATAACCGGAATAATCTAATGCATTAACTCCTAAACCTATTAAATCAGCGTTTATCGCCTCAGCATAACTTAACGCCACAGAAATAAAGATTGTATTTCTTCCAGGTACATAGGTGTTGGGAATTGTATTTTGCTGTATACCATCAATAGGTAAATCTTTTTTTATATCTGTAAGAGAAGACCCGCCCCACAAAGATAAATCAAGCTTTACTATTTTGAATTCTTCTATTTCAAAGTGCTTGGCTATTGTTAATGCGGAATCTAATTCTTTTTTATGTCTTTGTCCGTAATCAAAAGATAAGCCAAATACTTTTGCTTTGGATGCTTTTGCTAAGCCTGTAACAGTAGAAGAATCCAACCCTCCTGATAATAAAATTACTGTAGATTTATTTTTTAAATCCATATAAACTATTTAATTCTTAGGTATTTATGTGTCTGAAGACTTAAATTCCATTCAGGATTATTTTTAACAAAATCAATTGTAAGTGAAAACCCATTAACGTTATTCCATGCAGGCTGTAAATAATATTTTTTATCTAACTTATAAAAATTCTCTTTTGATGATAAGTTGTGATATTTGTTTATTATTTCTTGCTTTATATCAATTGCAAAATCAATATCTTTTTGATCGTTGATAATTATTTTTAATTCATTACAATTTTTCAAAAAATAAGTTGTCGGGGGTTTATGTCTTTTTGGAGATAAAGTAATCCAATCATAATTGCCTGATATTTTGTTTACGCCACTTGTTTCAATATGAATCTTGATTGGGTTTTGATTTTCTTCAGAAGTTTCTTTATTTATAGCTTGGCATAAATTATCTAAATTATGATGTAAGGGCTCACCACCAGTGATAACCAAAAAAGATGCTCCTTTTTTTCGAGCCTTTTTTACTTCATCTATTATTTCTTTGATTGGTATTAGAGGGTATTTTTCTTTATTCCAAGAATGTTTAGTATCGCACCATGAACATCCAACATTACAACCAGCTAGTCTTACAAAAAAAGCACTTTGGCCTGTGTGAAAACCCTCTCCTTGTAATGAATGAAATTTTTCTACTATTGGTAAGGAATTTGTCATTATTTCATTCAATAAAAATAAATAATATTAATTTTATTGCTTTAATTTTTCCTGCGATGCTTTGATCAACCCTTTAAATAATGGATGTGGCTTCCCTGGCCTTGATAAGAATTCAGGATGGTATTGGCATGCTAAAAAATATGGGTGATCAACTAATTCAATCAACTCTACTAATCTTCCATCAGGTGATGTACCGCTGATTTTGTATCCAGAATCTAAAAAACTTTGTTTGTAGTAATTATTAAATTCATATCTATGTCGATGTCTTTCATAAATAACATCTTCGTTATACAACTCTTTACCAGTTGTGTGTTTTTGCAGTCTACAAGGATAAACTCCCAATCTCATAGTACCTCCTAGATCAACAATGTCTTCTTGTTCA
The DNA here is from genome assembly GCA_003210235.1 of Prochlorococcus sp. AG-686-O05. Lineage (GTDB taxonomy): Bacteria > Cyanobacteriota > Cyanobacteriia > PCC-6307 > Cyanobiaceae > Prochlorococcus_A. The sequence goes on from QCVV01000004.1 coordinate 6,519, forward strand.
GGTAATAAATGTATAACGGGGTTTGGAGAGTCTGGGTTTAATTCGGAACTAGATGCACCCGGTAATTGGGCTAAATTTCTTGCCCATTCTATTACTGCGCATTGCATACCTAAACACAAACCTAGGAAAGGAATCTTTTTTTCTCTTGCAAATTTTATTGCTGCAATTTTTCCATTCACTCCTCTATTTCCAAATCCTCCTGGAACGACGATTGCATCAACATCATTTAAATACTCCTCGGCTGATTTTTCCTCGATCATTTCAGCACTTACCCAATACAAATCTAATAAAGCTTTTTGTTCAATGCAAGCATGCCTTAATGCCTCCACCACTGAAAGATATGCATCACCAAGTTCTATATATTTTCCAACTAAAGCAACTTTTATAGGATTACCGGGATTTCTAAGATTATGAATTATTTTTTCCCAATTCTCTAAATCGCATTCTTTATCTTCGAGTTCTAGACATTTTAAAGTCTCTTTACATAAACCTTCATTTTTTAAAGAAAGCGGAACTGAATAAATACTATCAGCATCTAATGCTTCAATTACACAATTAAGATTAACTCCGCAGAAACCACTGAGTTTTCTTTTGAGCCCTTCATTTATTTCTTTATCACTCCTGCATACAAGTAAATCTGGTTGTATACCGATGGATCTTAACTCCTTAACAGAATGTTGAGTCGGTTTAGTTTTTATTTCACCAGAAGTTTTGATGTAAGGAAGCAAAGTTACGTGAATATAAGCGACATCATTTTTGTTCACATCATTTTTAAATTCTCTTATTGCCTCTAAAAATGGTAAAGATTCAATATCTCCGACTGTTCCACCAATCTCAGTTATAACAATATCAGCATTGCTGTTGTCTGCTACTCTATGAATCCTTTCTCTTATTTCTCCTGTGATGTGAGGAATAACTTGTACTGTTCCTCCGTTATAACTCCCTCTTCTCTCTTTATTAATGACTGCTTGGTAGATAGATCCTGTTGTGACACTGTTCAAACGAGTCATTGCAGTGTCAGTAAATCTCTCGTAGTGACCTAAATCCAAATCCGTTTCAGCTCCATCTTCGGTAACAAAAACTTCGCCATGTTGAAATGGGCTCATTGTTCCTGGATCAACATTTAGATAAGGATCTAGTTTAAGTATTGAAACGCTATATCCTCTTGATTTTAATAATCTTCCTAAGCTTGCAGCAACAATACCTTTACCAATACTAGAAACAACTCCTCCAGTAACAAAAACAAATTTTGACATTAAATATTTTTAATTAAACTCAACCTCCTTATATTTTATTTAAACAAAAAATTTATTGATCATCCATAAATATTTTATTCATCAATTGTTATTTCAATATCTAATTCTTTTAATTGGGATTTGGAGACATTTGAAGGTGCATTTGTAAGAAGACATTTTGCTTGTTGATTTTTTGGAAAAGCGATTGTTTCTCTAATTGAATCTTCTCCCAAAATAAGCATTGTAATCCTATCTACTCCAAATGCTATTCCCCCATGAGGTGGAGCACCCATTTCGAGAGCTTCAATTAAAAAACCAAATTTTTCATCAATTTGAATATCTGTTAATCCAACAGTTCTAAGAACTTCTCTTTGCATTTCAGCTTGATGGATACGCAAAGAACCACCTCCTAATTCTAATCCATTTAGCACTAAGTCATAAGCATATGCAGTAGAGCTCTGTATTTTTTCTTTTAATTCTTTTGAATCTTCAAGTTTAATATTTTTAGGAGAACAAAAAGGATGGTGTAAAGCTTCAAATCTTTTTTCTTCTTCATTCATTTCAAACATAGGAAAATCTGTGACCCACAAAAAGTTCCATTTATCTTTCACTACTAGTTTTAAATCTTTTGCAATATATTGCCTGACTCTATCTAATGATTGATTTACAATTTGCGTATTTCCTGCTCCTAAAAGAATTAGGTCCCCATCTTTTGCTTCTGTTATTTTTAAAATGTTAGAAATATGATTTTTATTTAAATTATTTTTTATTGCCCCAATTGTTTCAAGTTCATCTCCTTTAACTCTTATGAATGCTAATCCTCCAGCTCCTGCATCTTGGGCAACTTTAAAAATATCTCCTCCAGGTTTGATACGAACGTTACTAATACTTGCGTTGCCATTTTTAATAGTTATCGATTTTATTGCTCCGCCCATCTTAATTGCTTTGGTGAAAATGTTAAAACCAATATTGCCAAGTACATCTCCTAAATTTTTAAGCAACATTCCATATCTTGTATCTGGTCGGTCTGTTCCATAATTGTCCATGGCTTCCTGCCAAGTCATTCTTGGAAACTCCTCATTGAAGTTTATATTTAGAACATTGTTCCATACATTTTTTATTAGTTTTTCATTAAAAGAAATGATTTCTTCTTCACTTACAAAACTCATTTCAATATCAAGTTGAGTAAATTCTGGTTGTCTATCAGCTCTTAGGTCTTCATCACGGAAACATTTTGCGATTTGATAATATTTGTCTAACCCTCCTACCATTAATAGTTGTTTAAATAATTGTGGAGATTGTGGTAAAGCAAAAAATTCACCGTTTGAAAGCCTCGCTGGAACTAAAAAATCTCTAGCTCCTTCTGGAGTCGACTTTGTCAATAATGGTGTTTCAACCTCTGTAAATCCAGAATTATCAAGATACTCTCTTACTGCTTTAATAATCTTATGTCTAGTTTTTAAATTTTTGAGTAATTTTCCTCTTCTTAGATCCAAATATCTAAATTTTAGTCTTAGCTCTTCTTTTGTATTTTCATAATCATGTACGGAGACAGGAAATGGTAAATTATTTTTAATTTGATTAAGAATTTGTAGATCTTTAACTTTTAGTTCTAACTCTCCAGTGAGAATATTTTTATTTATTGAATCCTTTGGTCTTTCATTAACAATTCCATGGACCATTATCACAGTCTCATTTCTTAGAATCTCAGCCTGTTTAAAAAGAGTTTCACCATCTTCAGGATTAATAGTAATCTGCAAAAATCCACTATGATCACGCAAATCTATAAAAATTACACCACCATGATCTCTTCTTCGATCAACCCATCCACATAAATTAACTACTTTCCCAATATCTGACTTATTGAGTTCTTCACAAATTTTGTTTCGCATCTAGAAATGACTTGTTGAGCAATAATTTATAATAATAATTCTTAAAGGGTAAATTTAGTTAAATATCTTTTTTATAAAAAGCTCTCTTCGTTATGGTCCCTTTGAATATTTTACCTCTGATTAAAATTTCAACAACATTATTTAAAGTAGCGTAAGAATTTTGAATATAAGCAAAAGCTATTGCCTTTTGTTTAGTCGGGGACCAACTACCGCTAGTTATAGTTCCAATATTTTCCCCATCTTTAAATATTTCGCATCCTTTTCTTCCAATAGCTCTCCCCTCAATAGTAAGACCAACTAACTTTTTCTCAATACCGAATCTTGATTGTTTTTCAAGAAAATCTCTCCCAAAAAATTCATGATTATTTTCTAAATGTACTAGCCAACCTAATCCTGCTTCATACGGTGTAGTCGTTTCATCTAAATCTTGTCCATATAAGTGCATGCCAGCTTCAAGCCTTAAGGTATCTCTAGCACCTAATCCACAAGGTTCAATTTTTTTTGAAACTAAGAAATCCCATAAATTAATTGCTGCTTTTGCGGATAATAGGATTTCTAAACCGTTTTCACCTGTATAGCCTGTTTTCGAAAAGAAAATCTTTTCTTCAGTCGAAATATGTTTAAAAATTTTATATTCACAACCAAAGTAAGGAATATGCGAAATCGATGATTCACTCCATTCTTCGAATAATTTAAAAGAATTTTTGCCCTGAAGTGCAAAGAGGACCTTATCTTGTTTAGCGTTTGTTATAGAAATAGTATTGGTATTTAAATTATTTTTAATCCAAGAAAAATCAATTTGGTATCTGCTTGCATTTACTATTAAAAAAATTTCTGAGATGTCACCTTCTTGTTGACCAAGGTCATAAATTATTAGGTCATCTATTATTCCTCCCTTTTCATTGAGCATTAATGTATATAGCCCCTGTCCCTCTGAAAAGGAGTATAAATTAGTAGGAAAGAATTTTTGAATATATTCTTTAGGATTAATACCTCTAAGACAAATTACACCCATATGGGAAATATCAAAGAATCCTGCTGAAGTTCTTACTGATTCGTGTTCGTTTATTAATCCCGAAAAGGATATGGGCATTTCCCATCCTGCAAAATTGACTAACTTTGCATTTGACTTAATATATTTTGAATAAAGAGGACTTTTAAGCAAATTCATTAAATATTTAATGAGTTATTTAGCTTTCATACTCTAGTTTAGAAATTTTTTATTGCATATTTTTTAATGACATAATTAAACTTCTTAGTACTTTTGCGGCAACTACACTACTAACTCCGCTGTTATCAATTTCTGGAGATAATTCCACAATATCTGAAGCAACAATTCTAAAGTTTTTTAAAGTTTCAAGAATTACTTCAAAGTCATTCCAAAAAAAACCTCCTGGTTCTGGAGTTCCCGTTCCAGGTAATAAACTTGGATCAAACCAATCCAAATCTATTGTCAAATATATTGGAGAATTAGAGTAAGGAAGAAGAGCTTTTTTTAACTCTCGAGCATTTTCTCCTGGCAAGAATTTTACTAATTGATTTTGTTGACTCATAAATTTAAACTCTTCTTTGGTTCCACTTCTTATTCCGACTTGCAAAATCTTTTTTTCAGGTAAGACATCTAAGCATCTTTGCATTGCACAAGCATGACTATGTTCATTTCCCATATATGAGGTTCTTAAATCTGCATGAGCATCTAGTTGAATTAAAATCAGATCTGGATATTTCTTTACTAACGCCTCAATAGCACCACTAGTAATAGAGTGCTCACCTCCAAGCATAATGGGAGTAAGCTTTTTACCCATAATGAAATCTGTTGCTGATTTGACTGATTGAATGACAGATTTTGAGTCATTTTTATCTATTTCAAGTGAACCAAAATCAACATAATTAAAATCTTCTAAATCTTTTCCTAATCTTGGACAAAATGTTTCTAAGCATTTGCTTACTAGCCTTATGGCATTTGGACCAAATCTAGTTCCTGACTTATAAGAGCACGTACCATCATAATTGACTCCAAATATTCCAATTGAGCAATTATCAGGATTTCTTTTAGCCCCCATAAAAACTGCACTTTCGTTATCAAATAAATTTTTATTGATCATTTTTTGAATTGAGTTCTTTTACAATTTTATTTGGCATCATTTGGAATGCAGCATTTTGAAAATTTAAATTCCAAACATCACAATCCTTTTCTATTCTCATGACTTCTTTATAATAAAGTTTTGATAAATTTAATTCTTCTTCTGAGGCGAATGTCCAACTCCAAATACCACTTGGATATATGGGCACAAATGAATACATAGTTTTAGATAATTTAAATATTTTATTGAGTGATTTCAAAATATGTATATGAATATCTTTGAATGATTCAGGTGATTCACTTTGAGTCGCTAATATCCCTTTTTTTGTAAGTATTCTTTTACATTCTCTATAAAAAGAATCTGTAAATAATAAATTAGAAAATTCTGATGGATCTGAACAATCTATAAAAATAACATCATAAAAATTATCATTAGTTTTTTCTACCCATTTAACACCATCATCAATATGTATAGATAATCTTTTATCATTCCATGCTTCACTTCCAATTTCTTGTAAAAATGTTTTAGATACATTTATAACTTCTTCATCAATTTCTACTAAATCAATTTTAGCTACTTGAGAGTATTTTAAACATTCTCTTGCAGTTCCACCATCGCCTCCTCCAATAATAAGTATATGAGATTTCTTATCAATGCTACTTAACGCTGGATGAACAAGACATTCATGATAATATTTTTCGTCTCTCAATGATGTCATCCAACATCCATCTAACATTAAAGCTTTACCATAACAATCCGTCTCTATAATAAGAATTTCTTGATATTTAGAATTTTTTTTAAGTAATACTTTCCCATTGAGCCCAAATCTTGAGCCTTTATGGTACTCATCTATCCAAGTTGGTATATCTTTCATTTTTGTTTCAATTTTTTTCTCATTAGTGTTTTTTTGGCGATTTCCCAAAGCCGCTGAAAATCTTTCGGGTTTTGTTTTTTAATATTATCTCCTACATGATCTTCAATTATTGAAAATCTGTCTAAAAATTTTTTATTAGTTTTTTGAAGAGATGATTCCGGATTTATTTTTAGAAAATTTGAAAGACTTATCAAAGTAAAGTAAACATCTCCAAATTCATCTTTTATATCTTGTGCCTTTTTGCTTTTTATTGCCTCTTTTAATTCGCATATTTCTTCATCTAATTTATCAAAAATCTTTTTACTACTTTCCCACTTAAAACCGTATTCTTTGACAGTATTGGTTATCTGGTTTGATCCTATAGTTGCAGGTAAATTTTTTATGTTTGAATTCAATTGTCTACTAATTGATGATTCCTTATAGAAGTTCTTGTTCTCTGAATTTTTAATATCCCCCCAAATTTCTTGTGACTTTTTTAAAGATACTTTTTCTTTTTTTTTAAAAATATACGGATGTCTTTTAACAATTTTTTTATTTAAATTTTCAATAACATCTTTTAATTCAAATTGTTTTTTTTCAAAGCCAATTTCTGCATGAAGCATTATTTGTAATAAGAGATCTCCTAATTCTTCACAAATATTATTAGTGTTTTTTTCATATATTGCATCAATTAATTCATTACTTTCTTCATTTAAAAATGGAATTAAGGATTTATGTGACTGTATTTTTTGCCATGGGCAGCCCCAAGTTTTATCTTTTAGATATTTAATATTTAATATTAAAATTTTGAAACTCTCTAAAGTGCTTAGACCACTATCTTTTTGATTGCTATATCCATTTTTTAATGTCATAAAACTGTATCTTATTTATTCAATTTTGCCTTAATCATGAAATATTTAAATACTAAGTATAAAATTTTCAACTTCATCTACTAGAATGTTTCATTATAGGGCGATTAGCTCAGCGGTAGAGCGCCTGCCTTACAAGCAGGATGTCCCTGGTTCGAACCCTGGATCGCCCATTTTCCTTTTATAACAATGACTGAGATCGTTAATCTTTCAATCAGTCAAACTGCAGCATCAGAGCTTTCAAGGCAAGCAGCCTTTGGTGGATCGCCTGGTGAAATGTCCATTGATTTAATTAAAGATGATATAGGCTCAGAAGGTTGGATGCATATTAAATTAAAACCAGGCACATGTAATGGATCTCCAGTATCCAGAACTGAAGGTATAACTTTATATGCTGATACTAAAAAGTTTTCCTTATTAAAAAATTTAAAACTTGATTATTACAGCGATTTAAGTGGTGGAGGTTTTCTTATTTCAACCCCTAAAAATGCCAAGAGGTGTGCTTGTGGTTCTGGTTTTAAACTCCTCTAGTTTTACATATATTTTGCAAACTGATATTTTTTTAAATTATTTGCTTCTATCAATATAAAATAAGTAAAAAGCTAATGAAATAACTACTTCAAATGAATGAGTCGAATGAAGAACTGACATTAAATAATTATTTGCCTTCACAGGTAGAACAAAAATGGCAAAAGCAATGGGATAGTTTAAGAGCATTTAGTCCTAATCCTAGTGATAAAGGAGATCCTTTTTGTATAGTTATTCCGCCTCCAAATGTCACAGGGTCTTTGCATATGGGCCATGCTTTCAATACTGCATTGATAGACGTGATTATTCGTTTTCAAAGACTTCTTGGTAAAAATGTTTTGTGTTTACCTGGCACTGATCATGCATCAATAGCTGTTCAAACTATTCTTGAAAAACAATTAAAAACTGAGGGTAAAAATAGCGAAGATATTGGAAGAGAAGAATTTTTAAAAAGAGCCTGGATTTGGAAAGAGCAAAGTGGGGGTAAGATAATATCCCAATTAAAAAGGATTGGGTATTCCGTAGACTGGGAAAGGGAACGATTTACTTTAGATGAAAAATTAAATGAAGCAGTTGTTGAAGCATTTAATATTTTGCATGAGAAAAAACTTATTTATAGAGGTGAATATTTAGTTAATTGGTGCCCAGCATCCCAATCAGCAGTTAGTGATCTTGAAGTTGAAATGCAGGAGGTTAATGGATACTTATGGCATTTTAAATATCCACTAATTTCTGATCAGGGTCAAATCTTAGATGAATATTTAGAGGTCGCAACAACTCGACCTGAAACCTTATTGGGAGATACTGCTTTAGCTGTAAATCCTAATGATGAAAGATATAAAAAATATATTGATAAAAAAGTAAAAGTACCTTTTGTTGATAGAGAAATACCTGTTATTTCTGACATACATGTTGATAAGGATTTTGGTACAGGTTGTGTAAAGGTTACGCCAGCTCATGATCCGAATGATTTTGCTATCGGCAAAAGGAATAATTTAAAGCAAATCAATATAATGAATAAAGATGGAACTCTTAATATTAATGCGGGGAAGTTTCAGGATTTAGACAGATTTGAAGCTAGAAAACAAATCATAAAGGAATTAGATACTTTAGGTTTATTAACTAAAATAGAAGACTATAAAAATATAGTGCCTTTTTCTGATAGAGGAAAAGTGCCAATTGAGCCATTATTGTCAACTCAGTGGTTTTTGAGTATGGACAATATTTCTTCAAGTTGTCTAAAAGAACTTGATTCTAAGAAGCCTACCTTTATTCCTCAGCGTTGGGAGAAAGTTTATAAAGATTGGTTAGATAATATCAATGATTGGTGTATTAGTAGACAATTATGGTGGGGACATCAAATTCCTGCATGGTATGTATTAAAACAATCAGAAGACTCAATAGATCAAAATACTCCATATGTTGTTGCCAGAAATGAGGAAGAAGCATTAAGCAAAGCTTCTAAAGAATTTGGGTCTAATTTTCAACTTATTCGTGATAAAGACGTTTTAGATACTTGGTTTTCAAGTGGTTTATGGCCTTTTTCTACATTGGGGTGGCCTAATACCAATGATTCAGATTTTAAAAAATGGTATCCAAATAGTGTTTTAGTTACCGGTTTCGATATTATTTTCTTTTGGGTAGCCAGAATGACAATGATGGGGAAAACTTTTACGAATAATATTCCATTCAAAGATGTTTATATTCATGGTTTAGTTCGAGATGAAAATAATCAAAAAATGAGTAAAAGTTCAGGTAACGGAATTGATCCTTTGTTGTTGATTGATAAATATGGTTCTGATGCTTTGCGATTTGCTTTAATTCGTGAAGTCGCTGGTGCTGGACAGGATATAAGGCTTGATTTTGATAGGAAAGAAAATACTTCTTCAACGGTTGAAGCATCAAGGAATTTTGCAAATAAACTTTGGAATGCTACTAAATTTGTTTTAATAAATAAAACTTCGTCTGTCAATTATTCTTTAAATGAAAGTGACGAAAAATATTTAGAATTATCTGACCTGTGGATTTTATCAAAATTAAATCAGTTGAATACAAAAGTATCTAATCTTTTAATTGAATATAAATTAGGCGAATCTGCAAAATTATTATATGAATTTGCATGGAATGACTTTTGTGATTGGTATGTTGAATTTGCAAAACAAAAATTTAATAATAAAGAATCCCATAACAGACAAATATCTGAAAAAATATTAATCAAAGTACTTACTGATGTGTTGGTTATGATGCATCCCTTTATGCCACATATCACTGAAGAACTTTGGCATAAATTGCAAATAAAACCTGAGCAAAGTTTATTATCTCTTCAGAAATGGCCTGTATTAGAAAAAAAATATATAAATTCTCAAATAGATAAATCCTTTCAAGAGCTTTTTGAAATAATTAGATTGATTAGAAATCTTAGAGTTGAGTTAGGACTTAAGCCGTCTCAACTGGTTCCTGTTTACTTAATTTCAGATAATGTCGAATTAACTAACTTTTTGAAAACTTTAATGGTTGATATTAAAACTTTTACTAAATCATCTGAAGTTTTTATTTGTAAATCTAAGGATATCGATAAAAATAATTTTGCTAAGTCTTTTTCTGGAATTATTGGTGATCTAGAAGTCTATTTACCTTTTAATGACTTTGTAAATCTAGAAGCTTTAAAGGATAGACTTACTAAGGACCTGCAAAAAGTTAATTCTGATATAGAAACCTTAAATAAGAGAATATCTAACAAAAACTTTATAGACAAAGCTCCTAAAGATATTGTTGAGGAATGTTTTGCCAAGTTGAAAGAAGGAAATTTGCAATCGGAAAGAATAACTAAAAAACTTCAATTATTAAAATGATATGACTTCTTTTTTTGAAAATATCTATGAATTAGCCTTTTTTTTTAATACAAACATTGGGATTTTAGCTTTTATGCTTTTATATATCTTAATTGTTTTATTAATTCTTCCAGCTTCTTGGTTATCTTTACTAGCTGGTTTTTTATATGGTTCTTATCTCGGTTCAATAATAGTTTTTTTTGCGGCAGCTATTGGAGCATCAGTAGCATTTTTTATTTCAAAAAGTTTTTTATCAATAAAGCTTAAAAAAGTTATTAATCGTTTCCCAAGACTAAATCTTATGGAACAAGTTGTGCAGAAAGGTGGTCTCAAATTAATTCTTTTAGCACGACTTTCTCCTATCTTTCCTTTTAGTATTCTTAATTATTTTTACGGGTTAAATAATATTGAATTTAGAAACTTTGCTCTTGGTCTTTTAGGAATCATTCCTGGAACATTTCTTTATTGTTCTATAGGCAGCTTGGCAAAAAGTTTGCAGGACTTAAAAAATTTACAGCCAACAAATAATTTATTTATAACAATTATAAGTGTGTTTTCAACTTTGATGGTTGTTTATTTTTCAGCAAAGTACGCTAAGGAATATATTAATGAATCAAAAGAAATTAATCTCTGATATTCCAATCTCTTATTGAAGCAATAATTACAAACCAAAAAAGTCTTAATTTTCCAAGCAAACTTTTATTAGATTGTAATTCTATATATTTTGATTGACCGCAAGGGGTTTTAATATATTTAAAAAGATTTTTGTTATCCATAAAAACCAATATCTTTAGGTAGTAATTTATTAATCATTAATAGTTTATTTCATTATCTACTTTTTTAGTTTTTCATGATTTATTGCTAGTTTAAATACTGACTTCTAAGAAACTAATTACCCCAAAATTAGATTTTTTCACCCAGTCCGAAACCTCTAAAGCATTTGAATCTGGGGAACCTAAGGCTGAATGTTTCAGCATCTTGAGATTGAGTTCTTGCATCAGCTCTGATTTCTACCAATTGCCCGATTAGTTTATCTCTTCCCCTCCAATATTCTTCACGTTGAGAATCACTAAATCCACTACCGCAATTAAGACGATAATTATATTGATCATCTTTACCTTCAACCAAGATTGCTCCAAGTCTGCCTTCGTTTCGCCCTGTTCCCTCTTCTATTGCTATAACTCTTAAGGTGACTTCTATGAATGGTTTTGCTTTTAACCAATTATGTGTTCTTTTGCATTCATACCAACCATGAGGATTTTTAATCATCACGCCTTCATATCCCCCCTCGACGGCTGATTTGTTAAGTTCTACAAATCTACTTTGCCCTTCAGGAGTATCTAAATCCACATTTTCCCAGTCAAGTGTTTGAACATGTTTTAAAAGAGTTGCATGTTTTGCTACCCAATCTTTTACCAACATACTTCTAGTAGTTTGATCTTTTTCCCATAAACCCTTCTTGAAATCTTTAATTGGACAAATATCAAATAAGTGTAAAACTGCATCTTTGGATTGTTTGCCATCTTTTCTATGTACTTGCTTCATTAGGTCTTGAAAATTAGCACTCATTACTTCACCATCTAAGACTAAATCGTAGGGGGCAGGATGTTTCTCTAATACTTTTTCTATTTCTGTAATGATATGACCAAAGTTATTAAACTGTTTACCATTTCGAGAAAACATTTCTACTTTATTTTTTCTAATAATTGTTAATACTCTGACTCCATCTAATTTAATTTCAATTTGTTTTTTGCCTATCATTTTCTTTTCATGGTTTGCGCTGTCATGTGCAAGGGGACATGAGAAGATAGGTATCGTAAATTTTGGAAATTTTTTTGCAACTTTGTTTATTGTTTTTTCAGAAACACCACAACGAAGATCTTTAATCAATACGCGTCTATAAAATCCGTTCCATTGTTCTTTAGTTGCAGATTTCATAACTAAATTGATCGCATCTCTAGCAGCATGCCCAGTAAGTTCTCTTTTGATTAATTGATTTGTTAATTCTTTAAAAATACTCCATTCACACCCTTGACTAGATGTCTCTTCTTCTTTTTCAGGTACTTGCTTTACACCAAAAGTTACTAAAGGGTCTAAGGCCATACTTATTCCCTCAAAAAAATCATTCAGCCCTTGTTTCATTGCTTCAAAAATGATTTTTTCTTTATCTAATCTGCTTGGGTGTAATTCTAATTTTTTTATTATTTCTTCTTTCCGAAGTTCTTCATGTTTCACAAATTTTGAACCTTTACTAATTTACTTTAGATATTCTGTCTATTTTCCAATCTTTATCACTTTTTGAAAAAGTAAAATCTAGAGGAAGTTCATCTTTCTTATCTTCAGATTTTAAATTTAAAGTAATTATGATTTGATCTTCTTGAACTCTTGGTCTTCCTGACTTTAAATTTCTATACTTATTTAAATTTAAGCCAGCTAAAAATTTTAGAAAGTCCTGACGTTTTACATGTGTTTTGTAGGTTTTAGTAGTTAGTCCATATGCAGCGTCAATCCTACCTGCTGCTACTTGATCAAAAAATTTCCGTACTAATGGATTAATTCCTCTAGCGCTTATAACCAGCTTCACAGCATTGAAGGTCCAAAAAGAAACAAGGACTGCTCCACCAACCAATAAAGCTTTAACCCCAATATCTTTTACTAGTAATGCATCCATTTTGTAATTAGTTTTCCTTAATTTTAAGAAAATAAATCGTTTTTGATGACTTTTTTTGTCAAAATAATACTAAATTTAATTGATAATGTCTTTAATTCCTCTTTTACCAGTATTTCATAAGTTTAATAGGCAATTTTTTGATCAATCTTTAACAACTACTAATAGAGAACCTTTAATAAAGGTCAGATGGAGCGATAATAGATTAAAAACAACTGCAGGTTTTTACAAGCGCAAACAACTTAAAGGAGTCATTGATTCAGAAATAATTTTGTCAAAGCCAATTTTAACTAAATTATCGTGTAACGAAATTTACAGTACCTTATGTCATGAAATGATTCATGCATGGGTAGATAGGATTTTGAATATTAATGAGATACATGGGCCAAATTTTTTGAGTAAAATGAATGAAATTAATAAAGGAGAGAATAATTTTCAGATAAGTATTAGACATAATTTTCCTGTTGAAAGAAAGGCATTAAAATATATCGGTAAATGTTTAAATTGCGGGGAGAAATATATGTATAGAAAAAGAGTTAGAAATATTGCTTGTAAAAAATGTTGTAATTTGTTCTTTAATGGATCCTGGAATAAAAAATGTTTAATTTTGTTTGATTGATAATTTAAAAATGTGATTTTGTTTCTTTATTTAGAATTTTCTATTATCTTGTTGTAACTTTATATTTAAAAGTAAAGATAATTTATGGATTCTCGTAGATCTAGAAACTTTAGAAATAATTTTGACAGAACAATACTTGATAAACAAGTTGATAAAATTTTTGAAACAGGTAGACAATTTGTTGATGGTGTATCAGGTTCTAGACCCGGAAAAAAAAGAAATACCGATTTTCAAGGAATATCTCGCAGGAATGTTAAAAATGTCGGAAGATGGGTCTCAGATAAAATGGATATGTTTTTTGAAGAAGAAGATGATTGGTCTGATCAGGAAAATAATTATGAAGAGGTACAAGATATTAAATCTTTTTCAAGAGAATCTAAATTGATTAATGAAGAGAAACCATTTTCTAAGCGTCCTTTAGAGGCATTATCTTTAAGGCAACCTAAAAGTCTCAAGATGAATGAACAAAAGAAGTTACCTTATGGAACATCAAACTCTTTTGATGAATGGCCGGATGATTCAGATTTAAAAGTTGATAGATGGCAAAGATCTTCTGAAAGAATTAATGAGATTAATGTAAATCAAGATAATCCAAAAAGCATTTCAAATAATGGAAGAAGTATTCCAAGGTCAAGAAGAAGAAGAATATAGATCAGAAAAATTTTGCATTCCTGATGGACCTAACCAAGTTTCTAATAAAGGATTGAAGACTTCGCGAATAATAGTTAGAGGTTTTTTATTACGAAAAAATCTGTAATTTCTTGACCAAAATGGTCCTTCAAAACAAAATTCCTCCTCTAACCAATTTGAATTAACTATTGAAATGCTATCCACTTCTCTAAATAATTCTGATCTATCTTGAGTTAAGTTTTTCCATACTGGTTCTTCTTTTGCTTTTAAATTTTGACTGACTTGTTCTGCATTCCACCAACTTTCAGCCCAGGCAAGATTTTTGTTTTGATTTCTAATCCAAACTTGCCTTCTAATTAAAGGTTCGTTTAATTGATTGATTTCTCTTGGGCCTTCTATATTAAATAGAGGATCTATCTGCATAGATATTAATTTGATTTTTGTTTCGTGATTAGTTAAAAGCTGTAAATGTCTTGTTGGACTCCCATCTCCTAGTAACATTAATTTCCATGCTCCAGATATTTTAGGTAAAGAATTCGCAACTAAAAAAGCAGTGGCTTTCTCTTCCCATAAAATTCTTGGTGAGTTGAGGATTGTATTATTCAGTGCTCTTACCGATATCTTTTAAGATGATAACTTTTTTTCAAAAAAACTATTTGTCTTTTCTTTTTTTAATTCCTTTATTTTGAGCCAAACTAGTAATGCTGTTAAATCAGCTTTGCTGACACCAGGTATTTTAGATGCATCACCAAAATTAGTAGGTTTTATTTTATTTAAATTTTCGCGGGCCTCCAAAGATAAAGTATTTATTTGGTCATAATTAATTTCTGTTGGAAGTGATTTGAGACTTTGACGATTTATCTGATCAATGTTATTTTTTTGTCTTTTAAGGTAGCCTTCGTATTTAATATCTATTTCAACTCCTTCAATTACTGCTATTGGTAGATTTTTGTCTACTAAATCATATTTTATAAAGTCAGAATAATGAAGATTTGGTCTTTTTAAAAGTTCTTTTAATGTCGTCGATCCTTTAATTTTTGATCCACTATCTAACTCTATTTTTTTAGCGATTTCATCAGTACATTTTAAACGTGTATTTTCTAATCTTGAATTTTCTTCTTTAAGTGATTTCATTTTTTTCAGATGAGCCAACCATCTTCTTTCATCTATTAAGCCTATTTCAAAACCTAAAGGAGTTAATCTCCTGTCTGCATTATCTCCTCGTAAGGTAAGTCTATATTCACTTCTACTTGTAAGAACTCTATATGGTTCTTGTAGATCTCTTGTTATTAAGTCATTTATCATAGTGCCTATATAGCTGCTTTCTCTTGAAAAGATTATTGGATCTTTCATACTTAGTTTTCTAGTTGCATTAATTCCTGCAACTAATCCCTGCGCAGCAGCTTCTTCATAGCCAGTTGTTCCATTAATTTGACCAGCACTAAATAAATTTTCTATCTCAATTGTTTCCAATGACGATTTAAGTTGTGTCGCAGGGATGTATTCATATTCAACAGCATAAGCAGGCCTGAGCATTTTACATTTATTTAATCCGGGTAATGTTCTTAAAAGTTCTAATTGAATATTTTCAGGTAATCCAGTAGAGAATCCTTGTACGTATATTTCTGGCGTATTGATCCCTTCAGGTTCTAGGAAAATTTGATGTGAATTTTTATCTGCAAATTTTACAATCTTGTCTTCGATTGAAGGGCAATATCTAGGACCTTTACTATCTATAAATCCTCCATAGATTGGAGTTAAATGCAAATTATTACGAATTAATTCATGAGTTTTTAAAGTTGTTCTTGTTATGTGACAACTAACTTGTGGCATATTGTTTTTGATTTTGGGATCAAACGAAAAATATTTATCTGCAGCTGTACTTGGTTGAATATCTAATTCATCAAAAAAAATACTCTTTTTATCCACTCTTGCAGGAGTTCCGGTTTTTAATCGCTCAGTTTTTATTCCAAGATTATGTAAGCTTTGCGTTAATCCTTGTGCTGCTTGTTCTCCAGATCTCCCTGCAGACATTGATTTATTACCTATCCAGATTCTCCCTTCTAAAAAAGTTCCTGCAGTAATTATTATTGATTTTGCAGAATAGTAGGTTCCAAAAAAAGTTTTCACCCCTTTAATTTGCTTTGTCTTATTCTTTAAGTTATTGGTAAAAGTTTCTACCTCTTTTATTACTAATTCAGTAATCATAGCCTCCTTTAACGAAAGATTATCTGTGTTTTGGAGTATTTCTATCATTCGTCTTGAGTATTCTCTTTTGTCTGTTTGAGCCCTTAATGCCCAAACGGCTGGCCCCCTGCTCGCATTTAAAATTCTTTTTTGTATTGCAGTTTCATCAGCTAATTGTCCAATGATTCCACCTAAAGCATCAACCTCATGGACTAATTGACTTTTTGCTGGCCCACCAACAGCAGGATTACATGGTTGCCAAGCAATTCTATCTAAATTTATTGTAAACAATGCAGTGGAAAATCCTAATTTTGCTGTCGTAATTGCAGCTTCACAACCTGCATGTCCGCCTCCAATAACAATAATGTCAAAAGACTCATTTGGGGATTGTGGATCTTTCATTATCGTGATGATTAATTAGCTAAGTTCCTAAATCTTGTAAATTGGGGTTCAAATAATAATTTAACAGTTCCAACAGGACCATTTCTATGTTTCGTGACAATAATTTCAGTTATTCCTCTATCTTCAGTCTCTGGATTGTAATACTCATCTCTATAAATCATTAATACTAAGTCTGCATCTTGTTCTATAGATCCAGATTCTCTAAGGTCACTTAACATAGGTCTTTTATTCGTTCTTGACTCAACTCCTCTACTTAATTGAGATAAAGCTACTACTGGTACTTTTAACTCTCTCGCCATACTTTTGAGACCTCTAGTAATACGAGATAGCTCTTGAACTCTGTTATCAGGTGTAGTACCCTCCATTAGTTGTAAATAGTCAATAACTATTAAACCAAGTTCTTTTTTCTGCTCAGCTATTAATCTTCTGCAAAGGGACCTCATTTCTAAAACACTTAAATTAGGTTTATCATCGATAAAAATTGGAAGTTGACCTAAGGAGTTAATTCCTTCTCCAAGTAAAGGCCATTCTTCTTGTTGAAGTCTTCCGGTTCTTAATCTTCCACTTTCTATACCCACTTCCATTGAAAGCAATCTATAGGTAAGTTGTTCTTTGCTCATCTCAAGGCTAAATACACAAACAGGAAGATCCTGAGATTGAGCTACATTCTTTGCTAGGTTTAAAACCATTGAAGTTTTCCCCATTGAGGGTCTCCCAGCCACAATTATTAAATCACTTCTTTGAAAGCCTTGAGTCATTGCGTCAAGGTCATAAAAATTTACTGGAATACCAGCTACAGATGTTCCTAATGATCTGGACTCTATTTCATTAAAAGTACTTGTAAGAATTTCTGCCGCTTGGGTAAGACCTTTTGTCGGTTTTTCTTGACTAATTTCAAAAATTTTCTGTTCTGCCTTATCTAAAACTTCATTAGTTTCTTGTGTTTGATCAAATCCTAGTTGAACAACTTCATTCCCAGATCGGATAAGTTGTCTCCTTATAAATTTATCACTAATTAAATTCGCAACTTGTTCTATCGAGGCTGTGGAAGAAACATTTTCCACAAGTTCTACTAATTTAGTATTGCCTCCAATTTTTTCAAGTGATCCATTGTCAGCAAGCCATGCACTCATTGAAGTTAGATCTGTAGGTTTGCCTTGTGTATGTAACATTAAGGCCGTTTTATATATCTCTTGATGAGCATTTATATAAAAGGCTTCTGGTTTAATCAAGTCTGCAATTCTTCCTATCGCATCAGGATCAAGTAAAATTCCCCCCAAAACAACTTCTTCTGCTTGAATATTTTGGGGAGGAACTAAACCAGCGTTTTCATTATTAAAGTCTTTTTTAAAATTTTTATTAGACCCATTATTTGAAAAAGGAACTGAAACCATATACTTGAAGACTTAGATATATACTCTGACTACTTTTCTAAATAATGCAACAAAGTTATTAACTTGTTACTTCAATGTTTACTTCCGCACTTACTTCTTGATGTAGTTTGATCTTCGCAACGAAAGAACCTAAATTATGAATATCTGGGACAGTTATATCTCTTCTGTCAATATCTTTTTTCGTAGCTGCCTCTATAGCTTCAGCAACATCCCCATTAGTAACAGTTCCAAAAAGAACTCCGTCTTCACCAACTTGTTTCCTGATTGTAAATCTACCAATAGTCGCTAGTGCAGTTTTAAAGTCAATAGCTTCTTGTTTTACTTTCTCTGCAGCAATTTTTTCTTTTGCTCTTTTTCGTTCAATTTGTTTCAGAATTGAAGGGGTTACATTAGCTGCTTTACCAAACGGCAATAAGAAATTCCTTGCATAACCAGGTGCTACTTCTACTACATCCCCATCTCTACCAAGAGTGGTGATTGATTCTGTTAAAACGACTTTTACTCTTTTGGCCATGAAAATATTTATTTATATATCTAATAATAAGTCCTAGAGGGCAATTTTACTTTCTTAGCAAATCCTAATTTGGCAAGAATCTTAATATGTTCCCAAGTTAAATCGATTTGACCTCTAAATAATCCTTGTCTAGCAGAATTGGGAAATGCATGATGATTGTTATGCCATCCTTCTCCAAAAGTTAAAGCTGCAACCCAAACATTATTTTTTGATCCATCACCACTATCAAAAGGAGCTTTACCCCAGCAATGGGTAGCAGAGTTAACTAACCAAGTTATGTGATAAACCACTACAAGTCTTAGAGGTATTCCCCACAATACTAATGCCCATCCACCAACACCTAATTTTTGCCCTATCGCAAATAAACATAAGCCAATAGGAATTTGTAAAAAGAGAAAATACTTATTAAGAAATCTGTAATATGGATCTTTAATTAAATCTGCACTTAGTTTGGGTACAGCTTTTAATGCCTCAACATCTTTAAACATCCACCCCATGTGGCTCCACCAAAATCCTCTTTTACTATTGTGATGATCAACTTCTGTATCTGAAAATGAATGATGATGTCTATGCAAGCCAACCCAATCTATAGGACCATGCTGGCAACTAATAGCTCCACAAGTAGCAAAAAATCTCTCTAACCATTTTGGAACAACGAATGACCTATGGGAAAGTAAACGATGATACCCTAAAGTGACTCCAAGACAAGCAGTTAACCAGTAAAAGAAAAATAATGCTGTTATTGCAGGCATGCTCCAAAACTTAGGTTGTAATGCTACTAAGGATAATAAATGTATGGCAATCATAAAAAATATGGTTCCCCATGTTTTATGTAATCTTGGAGGATATCTTTTAGAGTGACTAGATGGTTCGAGTAATTTATCCGAAAGTTCTATAACTTTTTCTGCGGGTACAGGTTTTTTTAATTTGGCTGTTTCTTGGAAGATAACTGATTTCATAATATTGGAAAAACTATTTTCAAAAAGGCCGATATGTAATATTATCATACTATACTATTGATTATTTTAATTATCCGTGAGCTTAGGATATCGCGATAAATTATTGAAGGGACGAAGAGCCATGGCTCATCTTATTCATCTTTGGCACGAGAGAAATGGTTGGTCTCACAGAGTTCTACCCTTACTTTCTGAAATACTTGATTTAGGAAGAGTGCATAATTCTCAGATTTCAAATCTAAGGAATGGAAAGTTATCTTCACCTGGTCCCGAGGTTTTTCTTGCTTTAGCACAAGTTAATACGATTCTTGATCAAGGAATAGAATCGATAAGGGATCAATTAGAAAAGAATCATCCAGAATTATGGAGATCATTACAAGATTCTGCTCTTCCATTAAAAAATGATGCTGGTAATCCATTGTCAGCAGGAGAATTATTTGAAATTTTTTCTGGATTGAAACCTCTACCGTCATCATTTGATTGGTATATAGAGGATTATGAAGCGTCTACCTTAAGTGATGCTCTTTCTGATCATTTTTGTCAAAATAAGCCTTGGAGATCTTGTAAAACAATTATTATGAATGCGTACACAGTTTCTAAATCTTCAAGAAGAGATCGTTTTGCAGAAGTGATAGCTGGAATAAAAGACTTTACAGCAGAAGAATTAGATGGTGAATTATTAGATCTTTATGAGACCTCAAAAAAACTTTCTTATTTCAATGGAGGAGGACCTAATGCTTTTCTTACGCACTTAAGAGATATAGCTTCACAAAAAAAGAAATTTAAAGAATGAAAAATAAAAATTATAATTTTAACCTATCTAAAGAAATGGTTATATCTGTTGAGGAAAGTTTAAAGGATATTTTTCATGAAAGATCAAATCAACTTTATTATAAATTAGATAACATCTTGAAAATTTTTAAAGAAGAAAAAGTCTCAACCAGTCACTTCAATCAATCTACAGGTAGTGGACATGATGATTTATCTAGACAAAAGATTGATGAAGTCTTCGCTAAATTTTTTCTCGCAGAAAAATCAGCTGTAAGGATGCAATTTGTAAGTGGGACCCATGCTATAAGCTCCGTTCTTTTTGGAATTTTGCGACCAGGGGATTTAATGTTATCAGTAACTGGAACTCCTTACGATACATTGGAGGAAGTGATAGGTATAAGAGGAAAGGACAAGGGTTCTTTATTAGATTTAGGAGTTGAATATCGTCAGATTAGTATTGATGAAAAAATAAATTCCTATGAAGATAAACTTGTAGATTTTTTTAAACAAAATAAATGCAAACTAGTATTTATCCAGAAAAGTTGTGGTTATAGTTGGAGAAAATCTTTAACTAATAATCAAATAAAACAAAT
This sequence comes from Prochlorococcus sp. AG-686-O05, assembly GCA_003210235.1. Classification (GTDB taxonomy): domain Bacteria; phylum Cyanobacteriota; class Cyanobacteriia; order PCC-6307; family Cyanobiaceae; genus Prochlorococcus_A. The sequence continues at coordinate 27,545 of QCVV01000004.1, forward strand.
CTGTAATCTTGTTCATTCACTTAATCCTGAATGTATTTGTTTTGTGGATAATTGTTATGGAGAACTCGTAGAAGATAGTGAACCAATTATTAATGGTGCAAATATAATCGCTGGATCGCTAATTAAAAATTTGGGTGGAACTATTGTTCCTACTGGTGGATATGTTGCAGGTGATTCTGAATTAGTTGAAATGGCATGTTGTAGATTAACTGCACCAGGAATTGGTGCCGATGCAGGAATTAACTTTGGTTTCGGAAGATTAATTCTGCAGGGATTATTTTTAGCACCTCAAATGGTGCATGAATCTCTAAAAGGTGCTGATTTGGTAGCTGCAGTATTTAAAAAACTAGGTTTTATGGTTTTACCAGAGCCTAAGTCGTACAGGTCAGACATAATTCAAGCAGTTAGATTAAATAATCCACACTTAATACAAAAAGTATGTCAGTCCTTTCAAAATTCTTCACCGATAGATTCTTTTTTAAATGTTATTCCTTCTCCAATGTGTGGTTATGATTCAAATTTATTAATGTCAGGAGGTACGTTTATTGAAGGAAGTACAAGCGAATTTTCAGCTGATGCTCCTCTAAGAGATCCATATAATATTTTTGTTCAAGGTGGTTCTCACATGGCTCACATCAAAATTGCTTTAATTCAATTAGTATTTGAATTATTGGAAGAAAATCTAATTGAAAAAGAATCTCTCATTTTTTCATAAAATTCTATTATGTCTTATAAATTTCCAAATTATTTAAAGTATGCTGATACACATGAATATGTGAAGGAAGAAAATGGGTTGTTAAAAATCGGTGTTAGTGAATTTGCAATTGATCAATTAGGAGATATTGTTTTTGTTGAATTAGTTGAGAAAGGCACTAGTTTACAAAAAGGAGAAACTTTTGGAACAATTGAGTCTGTCAAGGCTGTTGAAGAAGTATATCTCCCTTTTGCAGGAGAAGTTATTTCTGTAAATGAAGATGTTATTGATAATCCAGAAATTTTGCAAAATGATCCAATTGGTGATGGATGGTTGCTAATTATTAAATCAGAATCAAATGTTGTATTAGACGAATTAATGAATTCAGATGAATATAAATCAAAGGTTGTTCCGAATTAAAGCAAATTTCTTAAAACCGGCTATTTTAAAGAAAAATAAATTAAATATGAATCCCACAAGTAACTCGGATTTATTTATTGATAGACATCTTGGATTGAAGGATAATGATGAACAAAAAATGCTTCAAAAACTTGGTTTTAATAATATAGATGAATTTATTAATCAAGTTATTCCAGAAGATATTCAGTTAGAAGAAAAATATTCAGATGTCTTGCCAAAAGGATGTTCTGAAATTGAGGCGTTGAATGAATTAGAGAAAATATCTAATAAAAATAAAAAATTTAGATCCCTAATTGGACTTGGATATTACGGGACCCATACGCCTAAAGTTGTCCAAAGGCATGTATTAGAAAACCCTAGGTGGTACACAGCTTATACGCCTTATCAAGCAGAAATCGCCCAAGGTAGATTAGAAGCTTTATTTAATTTTCAGACTTTAATTTGTGAATTAACAGGGTTCTCAATAGCTAATGCATCGCTTTTAGATGAAGGAACAGCTGCTGCAGAAGCAATGACCATGAGTTTTTCTTCAAGAAAAAATAAGTCTTCAAATATTTTTTTAGTAGATGAAAATGTTTTTGATCATACCTTTAATGTTTTATTGACGAGAGCTAAACCATTAGGAATTAATTTAAAACGTTTTAATCAAAAGTATCCTGAAAATCATGACGATGTTTTTGGCCTCTTAATTCAGCTTCCTGGTAAAAATGGAGACTTATTTGATCCAACATTTTTAATTTCCCAAGCTCATAAAGCAGAAGTAGTAGTCACATCAATTATTGATCCTCTTGCTCAAGTTTTAATAAAACCAATTGCTCAATTTGGAGTTGACATAGCAGTTGGAAGTTTGCAAAGATTTGGAGTCCCAATGGGCTTTGGTGGTCCTCATGCAGCATTTTTCGCATGCAGTGAAAAATATAAAAGACTTATACCTGGAAGAATTGTAGGACAAACTCTATCTAGAAATGGAGAACAATCACTGAGATTGGCATTGCAAACAAGAGAACAACATATAAGGAGAGAAAAAGCGACTAGTAATATTTGTACAGCCCAATCTTTGTTAGCGATAATATCTTCTTTTTATGCCATATATCATGGTTCTTCTGGATTAACAAAAATGGCTAAGAGGTTAGTTGTTTTAAGACAATATTTAGAATCTTTACTTTCTGAGTTAGGTTTAAAAATACCTTGTGGGAGTAGGTTTGATAGTTTTGATATCTACTGTGAGGAATCTGAAAAGATTCATAATGAAGCTTTAAAAAACGGTTTTAACTTTAGAATTCTCCCTTTAGGTTCAACGATTGAGGAATCTACAGGATTTGGAATTTCCCTAGATGAGCTTACTGATAAAACTGAAATCCATAAGATAGTAACTTTCATAGCAAATGGGCTAGGAAAAAAAGAAGATTTAAAGCACATTACACTTAATAATTGTTTTCAGTTTGAGGGTATTCCTTTAAGAAATAAAGAATGGATGCAACAAAATATATTTGAAAATTATCAAAGTGAGACTGATTTAATGAGGTATATTTTTAAACTTGCTGAGAAAGACTTTTCCCTGGTTGATGGAATGATTCCACTAGGAAGTTGCACTATGAAATTAAATTCTGCAGCAGAGCTTAGTCCAATTTCATGGGCTAATTTATCCTCAATTCATCCTTTCGCTCCAGCTAATCAAACTAAGGGGTATTCAAAAATAATCAGCGATCTTGAAAAATGGATTAGTGACCTTATTGGTTTGAAAGCAGTTTCATTTCAACCAAATGCAGGTTCTCAAGGTGAGTTTGCTGGTCTATTGGCAATCAATTCTTATTTTGCTTCAAAAGGTGATTTATTAAGAAAAAAATGCTTAATCCCACAAAGTGCTCATGGAACAAATCCTGCTAGCGCAGTTATGGCAGGGTTTGACGTTGTCACTATAAAATGTGATTCTGAGGGAAATATTTCTTATGAGGATTTATTAATTAAGGTTCAGGAATTTGATACTAAAATTGGTGCCCTAATGTTAACTTATCCCTCTACTCATGGAGTTTTTGAATTAAAAATAAGAAAAATATGTGACTTAATTCATTCAGTTGGAGCTTTTGTTTATTTGGATGGAGCAAATCTTAATGCTCAGGTCGGATTGTGTAAACCAGGAGATTATGGCGTGGATGTTTGCCATTTAAATTTACATAAAACATTTTGTATTCCTCATGGCGGAGGTGGTCCTGGAGTTGGTCCAGTCGCAGCATCCGAAATTTTAAGTCCTTTCCTTCCTTCCCATTCTTTGAAAGATAATAATTCTAGTCAATTCGGTTATTCTGTATCTTCATCACAGCACGGAAGTGCAAGTATTCTTCCAATAAGCTGGATGTATATCAAGATGGTTGGTCAAAGTGGTTTAAGAAAGGCGAGTAGTCATGCAATATTGTCAGCAAATTTTATTGCTAATAAATTAAAAAATAAATTCAAGATTTTATATAAAGGAGAAAATAATTTTGTCGCACATGAATGTATTCTTGATTTTAGAGAGTTGAAGTCAAAAACAGGTTTAAGTGTTAATGATATAGCTAAGAGATTAATAGATTATAGCTTTCATGCTCCAACTATAAGTTGGCCAGTTCCTGAAACTATAATGATTGAGCCTACTGAAAGTGAAAGTTTGAAAGAGTTAAATAGATTTTGTGAAGCTATGCTCTTAATCAGCGAAGAAATTGAAGAAATCGAAAATAATATTGATCTCAGAAATAATAATTTAATTAGTAATGCTCCACATACCATAAATGAGTTAATTTCAGATAATTGGAATTATCCATATTCAAAAGAAAAGGCTGCATATCCGTATAAAGGTAAATTTAAACACAAATTTTGGTCTTCAGTATCAAGAATAAATAATGCTTATGGAGATAGAAATTTAATTTGTTCTTGTAATGTCAACGATCAAGATTTCTTAGATGACAAAAAATGCGCATAAAGACTAGCACTCTTCTGGTTTTTTAGTTATTGTCTGTTTGAATTAAAAATTTAATATTTTCTTATAGAATTTATTTAGATTTTTTGATTACTATTATCAAGCATCAAATTTATTTGGGGTATTTGAAGCTATGAGCAAAGATTTTAAATCTGGTAAAGTTAAACACTTGCCAATTAACAACTTGGATCTACCAAATTTTGTTAATAAATCCTTTGAGAATAATTTAAAGGTAAATTCCGTTGAGGGTACTAATGTAATAAGAGTGCCATTTGGAAAAAGATTTCCTAAAAAACAAAGGCCAGATAAGAATCAAAATATAGCCACTTTAATACTCCCAATTCATACATTTATGAATCCCACTCCCCCTCCACATGTTGCTTAATTGATAAAAAATTAGGAGATGTTTTTGAGTGTTTCTGAATAATATTTTTGTAATTGAAGAGTAGCTTGATTCCAATCCCATTTTTCAGCTTCTTTTCTTGCTTCTTTTCTCATAGTTTCTTTCTTATTGTTATCTACCAAGATTTTTTTAGTAGCTTCAATTAAGCTTCTTTCTCCATTGTCTTTTTCATCTGGGTTATATAAGCAACCATTTATTCCATCATCGATAATGTCTGGGATACCCCCTTTATTAGCCCCTATTACTGGACATCCTGCAGCCATTGCTTCTAACAATACTAATCCAAGAGTTTCTGTGCTTGATGGGAATAAGAATATATCTCCAGATGCGTATGCACTTGCGAGCTCCTCACCAGATAAATAACCTATAAAGTTTGTTTGTGTGTTTTCAAAAATTTTTTCTAACTGGCCTCTGTAAGGACCATCTCCTACTAGAGCTAGACACGCTCCAGGTATATTATCTAACACAGGTTTGATTCTTTCAATTTGCTTTTCTGCCGATAATCGACCTACATAAATCAAAAGTGAATCAGTTTTTTGATATTTCCCAAATAATTTTTCTCTCATTTTTTCGCTTCTTAACTCTGGTCTGAAGTTTGTAGTGTCTACACCTCTTTGCCATAAAGCAGTCCTTTGTATTCCTTTTTCTTCGAGTTCATTAACCATTGCAGTTGAGGTACAAAGATTTAATAAAGCTTGATTATGAGCTGCTTTTAACAACTCCCATAAAAGGGGTTCTAACATTCCCATTCCATAGTGTTCAAGATATTTAGGAAGATGTGTATGGTAACTTGCAATTAGAGGAATATTATTTGTTTTTGCTAGCCATATGCCTCCAAGTCCAAGTACGGCGGGATTAACTACATGTATTAAGTCTGGCTTGAATTCTTCTAACTTGTCAGAGACTGCAGGGCCAGGTAAGCCTAATTTCAACTCAGGATATAAAGGTAATGGCATCGCAGCAACTCCTACTATTGTTGCTCCTTTATAAGAATCAGGACATCCCTCAGGACAAAATACGATAACTTCATCACCATTTTTTGTTAAAAATTCGATGGTCTTAGTTAGTCTTGTTACTATTCCGTCGACTTTAGGTAGAAAAGTTTCAGTAAAGAATGCTATTTTCACTTTGTTAAGTTTGATATTAAAACAATTTTTAATTAGTTTTTATTGCTTTAGCCTGTTTCTTTGTCCATGTTGAAATACAAGGAATTCTTTTTTTATCACATCTTATAGAATATTTTTTTGCTACTTCAACAACTTCTTCTAATAAGCCATTATCAAGAGTAGTGGGATTTAATCCCAATTCTATAAAACATTTATTATCAACTATTAAATCATTTTCGACGGCTTCATTTCGAGGATTTGGTAAATAATTAATTTCAGCTCCAGTAAGAGAAGCAACTTTTTTAGCTAATTCTCCAACCTGATGACTTTCTGTCATTTGATTGAATATTTTTACTCGTTCGCCAGATTGTGGAGGATTTTCTAGAGCTAATTGAACGCATTTAACTGAATCTTTGATATGTATAAAAGCTCTTGTTTGTCCTCCTGTTCCATGAACAGTAAGAGGATATCCGATCGCTGCCTGCATAAGAAATCTATTCAGAACAGTACCGTAATCACCGTCGTAATCGAATCTATTTGTTAACCTTGGATCTTTTGATGTTGTTTCTGTATTTGTGCCCCAAACAATTCCTTGATGTAAATCTGTAATTCTAATCAAGTCGTTTTTATTGTAATAAAGGAACAATAATTGATCTAATGTCTTAGTCATATGATAAACACTCCCAGGACTGGCGGGATGAAGTATTTCTTCTTCAAAACGACTTCCGTCGGGTTGAGGTACTTCAACTTTTAAATAACCCTCAGGAATTGTTGCGCCTCTATGCGATCCATATCCATATACTCCCATGGTACCTAAATGAACAATATGTATATCTAAATTACTTTCTACAATTGCAGCAAGTAAATTGTGAGTACCATTCACATTATTATCAACAGTATATCTTTTGGTATAACTGGATTTCATTGAGTAAGGTGCAGCCCTTTGTTCAGCAAAATGTACAATCGAATCAGGTTTTTCCTCAATAAGTAAATTTAGTAATTTTTGATATTGCTTTGAAAGATCAATATTGATAAATTTTATTGGTTTTCCACCGGTTTCTTCCCAGGCAGAAAGTCTTTCATTTATTGAAGAAATTGGGGTCAACGATTCTACTTCAAGATCAATATCTATTTTTCTGCGACTTAGGTTGTCAACAATAATGACATCATGATTTTGTTCTGCTAAATTCACCGCACAAGGCCAACCGCAAAAACCATCTCCGCCAAGAACAATTACTTTCACTCAAAACTCCAGAATTAAAATGTCATTTTATATTTATTAAATTACTACAGAGTGCTTCCAAAATGCGAGAAAAGATTGTAAAAAGTTTCAAATCTTTTCTCTTTAATTAATAAATTGGTTATTGTTGCAATTTTTTTAATATTAAAATTATTTTTTAAAGAATCAAATTACTTTATTGATATGTTTTTTTCAGGTGAACTAGCGCTTGCTAACTTCTGCTTTTCAATTCTTCCTGCCAAAAAAGCGTCTCTTCCTGCTTTTACACCATAATTCATCGCTTTAGCCATTTTTAGAGGGTTTTGAGCTAATGCGATAGCACTATTAATTAAAACTCCATCTGCTCCAAGTTCCATAGCCTGAGAAGCTTCACTAGGCACGCCTATGCCAGCATCAATTATTACTGGAATATTAGAATTTTCAATAATTATCGATATATTAGATAAATTTAAAAGGCCTTGACCGGAGCCAATAGGTGACCCTAATGGCATCACAGTTGAACAACCTATCTCTTCTAACTTTTTAGCTAATATTGGATCAGCATTTATGTATGGAAGAACAATAAAATCTTTATTTATCAATATTTCAGCTGCTTTAAGGGTTTCAATAGGATCAGGCAACAAATATTTTTTGTCAGGAATAACTTCTAATTTGACGAAATTATTTTCTTCTTGACCTGATAATTTGGCAAGTTCTCTTCCTAAAATTGCTATTCTTATTGCTTCGTCTGAATTGGTGCAACCAGCAGTATTAGGAAGCATCCAGAATTTTTTCCAGTCAATTTTTTCCAGTAAACTTTCACCATTTTGATTGTTTTGAATTCTTCTTACTGCTACAGTTACTATTTCAGATTCAGTATTCGCTAAACTCTCTATCATTACTTTTGTAGACGTATATTTTCCTGTCCCAACCATCAACCTACTTGAGAAGCTTTTACCTCCAATTTGTAAAGATGAATCTTGTTTCATTTTAAAATCCTTTATCTTTTATTCCTTTGTAAGGGGTGTAATTATTTCTTTTTTCAAGTTCTTTACTCTTTTTAATTGCTGTTTTGTTGTTTGGATCTATTATTAAAACTTTTTTATAAGTTGCATATGCCAAATCATATTCCAGCAATCGTTGTTGTGCGGATGCAAGATTATTTAAAGCAACTGTATAACCAGGTAGTGATTTTATAGCTGAGTTATAGTACTTTATGGCTTTTTTAAATTCATTTTGTGCTGCATAAGAAAAACCGAGAGCATTATCTATGATAGCTTTTGCTTCGTTAGGTTCATTATCGTAAGATTCAATAGCTTTCAGAAAAGTCTTAGTGGCCTCCGAATACAACCTTTTTTGAATTTGGATAGAGCCAAATTCATATAATTCAGAAGCTTTTGTTAGTGAATTTAAACCTTTTTGCTCAAATTTTACTAAATTTAATTCTTCCTTTCTTGTCCTAAGAAATTGTCGAAATACAAAAACTGATAATATTATAAGAACTACAAAAAGGATGATCAAATAGGATTGAAAGGAAGATATTTCCATTACTTATAATATACTTTTCACAGTTTTATTTATTAACTTAATTGCTTACAGTAGAAACTATTTTTTCAAAACATTGTGGATCGCTCAAAGCCAATTGTGCAAGCATTTTTCTGTTGATAATTATGTCAGAGGTTTTCATACCATTAATTAATTTGCTGTAATTTGTGCCATTGATTCTTGCAGAGGCATTTATTCTTGATATCCAAAGTCTTCTAAAGTCTCTTTTTCTTCTTCTTCTATCTCTATAAGCATTGCAAAGAGCTTTCATTACTCTTTGATTTGCTGTTCTAAAAAGATTTTTGTTTCCTCCTCTGAAACCTTTTGCGAGGTTTAAGATTTTGTTTCTTCTTTTTCTGGCTATGTTGCCTCTTTTAACGCGTGCCATAAATTTATTTTGAAAGTAACTTGAATGCTCTTAAGCGTAGGGAATCATTAATTTTACATTATCAGCATCTCTTTCATCAACTACAGCTTTTGTTTTAAGGTGTCTTTTCAATTTTTGGCTTTTGTGATCTAATAAATGATTATGGAAAGCTCTTCTTCTAGTAAATTTACCCGTAGCAGTAGCTTTAAATCTTTTTGCTGCTGATTTACGAGTTTTTAGTTTATACATTTACCTTGATAATGTTTAATTTAAATAATCTAAACCTTTATATGCATTGGTGCAAATTAAAGTTTTGAATTGAAAAAGTAATGTTGAACTTATGCTGCCCAAATTGAATTTAAAATTTCTGATTTATGGATGTTGGTTCCTTTGTTCAATAACGCGAATATTGACAGTAAGCGGTTTTGCAGAAGAATCTTCACAGATTAATCTTACTCAAGAATTAAAAAAAGGTAATTTTTTAATTGGATTAAAACAATACTTAGGAGCTAAGAGTGAAAACTTTCCAGAAAAAAACAATATTACTTTTACTACAAAAAATGATTTTTTAAAACTCCATTCTATTAATGGTGTAAAACACAAATCTAAAAAAATCAATATTGTTTTGAAGAAAATAACCTTGAAAACCCCTTCCACTGTTGAAAGGCTTATATTTGGTCCATTTGCAAGCTATGAGTCTGCAATAAAGCAAGCTGAAATATTAAAAGAAAAAGGTTATGAAGCTTTAGTAGCCTTTCCAAAAAATTGGGAAGTTTGGATTCCAGTTGGCAAAAACCTTCCTGACAAAAAATTAAACTATAGACTGTTTAAAAAATCCTACAAGTCAACCATTATTCCTTTCCTTGTTACTGAATACTCGCAACATAAACTCCAAGGCCCGATATATATCTCTTCATCTGAAGAGATAAGAATTAATAATATTAATTTTGGTAAAAAGTTTTATTTAGCTAAAGATGCATATGGAACTTGGACGTTGATTCAGAAAATCAAATTTGATGATTATTTAAAAGGTGTTTTGCCTCATGAAATTGGCTCTAATTCACCTTTAGAAGCATTGAAAGCACAAGCAGTAATCGCTAGAACTTGGGGACTTTATAATTCTGATAGATTTAAAAACGATAAATATCATTTATGTATAACTACTCAATGCCAAGTTTATAAACCTCCTGTGATTGAATATAAAAATGTAAATAAAGCGATAAAAGATACTTCAAATTTAATAATCACTTATAAAAAGAAACCAATTAACTCCTTTTATCATGGATCTAATGGAGGTATAACGGCTAGCGCAAGTGAATCCTGGCAAATAAAAGATTATCGTTATCTTAATTCAATGATTGATGGTTTAGATTCTTTTAAAAAAGCTTTCAAGCTTCCAATCAAAAGTGGGGATGAGTTAAATAAATTCCTCGATTTTGCAGAGGAAAAAGCATATGGTAATAAGCATTCTCTTTTTCGATGGGAGAAAATACTCTCTAAGAAGATAATCCAAAATAATCTAATAAAAAATCAATACATTAAGAAAAGTTCAGATTTGGTTGATCTAAATATTATTGATAGAGGTGCCAGTGGAAGAGTAATAAAATTAGAAATTAAGCTAAATAATTATAAGAAACCAATAGTTCTCATAAAAGATGATATTCGTCGAATATTGAGTTTTCTGCCGAGTAATTTATTTACTATTAATAAATTAAATGATAATCTTTGGCTTTTTAAAGGAGGTGGCTTCGGTCATGGTGTAGGTTTATCTCAATCAGGAGCGATAGAAATGGCTGAATTGGGTTTTACTTATGAACAAATATTGAATCATTATTATCAGGGAACAAATATTCGAAAAATTGAGATATTGTCTCAATAATTATAATAAAAATTATTAGTTAGCATTTATGAGTAACGGTTTTTATAAAAATCGAAGATTAAAAGCTTTTTTATTTTTTGCTGTTTGTTTATTAGTAAGTACTATTCCACATATCTTTCAATTCAAACATTTTCTATTATTTACATTTACTATTTCCTTTTTAGTTGCTTGTTATGGATTAAATGTAATTTTAAAAAATTTAAAAAGAAGTGTTATTTTAAAAAATAATGAAAAGAGGATTAGTGATGATAAGTTACCTAATCTCGATATTTTAGTTGCTGCAAGAGATGAAGAAAATGTTATTGAAAGGTTAGTTGAAAGATTATTTAATTTAGATTATCCAACTAATAAATTAAATATTTATATCATTGATGATGGTAGTTCTGATAAGACTCCTTTAATTTTGGAAAGGTTATCTAAAGAGTTTGATAAATTAAAAATTATTAGTAGATCTGCAAACGCTGGAGGTGGTAAATCAGGAGCATTAAATTATGCTTTAAAGTTTACACACGGAGAATGGCTATTAATATTAGACGCTGATGCCCAATTGAAAAATGATACGTTATCAAGATTATTTAGTTTCGTTTATGAGGGATCTTGGTCAGCAGTGCAATTAAGAAAATCCGTCATAAATTTAAGTAAGAATTTTTTAACCACTTGTCAATCTATGGAAATGGCAATGGATGCAATTTTTCAATATGGAAGATTATCTGTGGCTGGAGTATCTGAATTGAGAGGTAATGGTCAATTAATTAATAAAGAAGTTCTACTGAAATGTGGTTCCTTCAATGAAGATACGGTTACCGATGACTTAGATTTAAGCTTTAGGCTTCTGCTTTCAAAAGCAAAAATCGGGATTCTATGGGATCCTCCTGTTATGGAAGAAGCCGTTGTAAATTTATCCGCTCTATTTTCACAGAGGCAAAGATGGGCTGAAGGAGGTTTGCAAAGATTTTTTGATTATGGTGAACAATTATTTTCAAAAAAGATTGAACTAATTCAAAAGTTTGATTTAACTTTTTTCTTTATCTTGCAATATGCCTTGCCTATTATTTCTATGATTGATTTGATTTTAAGTATTGCTTTAGCAGAATCACCCAGCTATTGGCCCATCTCCATAACTGCATTTACTTTGTCTGGAATTGCAGTTTGGTATGGCTCTTCATGCAAGAGCGAAGGTCCAGTTTTACAAAATCTCAATTTGATGATGATGTTAGTTTCTCTTTTATATCTATCTCATTGGTTTTTAGTGATACCATGGGTAACAATAAAAATGTCTATTTTTCCTAAAAAAATCCTCTGGAAGAAAACACTTCATACTGGTATCTAAGTTATTCATCTAAATCAATAATTTCCCCATTAAAAAAATTTGCTAGATTTTTGGAACTATTATCATAGGATTCTGTTTGAGGTTTATTAGAAGAGGGGAGGGGATTTTGAAAATTGGTACTTTGTCTTTCTTGATTTTCATTTAATTTCTTAATTACTTTCTCTTTTGATTTTGTAGTGTTATTAATATTAATTTTTTTGCTAGCAAAGTTAAGTTTTACTTCATCCCCAAAAACTTTTTTTATAGCATTCTCAATAATAATTTTTCGACTTTTGATCATATTTTCCCAGTTGGGAGATAATGCTATTAAAACTTCATTCGAATCAATACTTTCAAGTTCTGCTTGCTGAGAAAGTAACATTTTTGTTGATGGCAACTCTAATTTAGAGAGAATTAGCTCCCACTTTTCTTTTAAATAATCATTTTTACTATCATCTTGAGAATTTTTGTTGGTATCTTGATTGTTAATTAATTCGCTGTTCAAAGTTGCCGATTCATTTTGGTTTTTACTGTTATCTGAAATAATTTTATTAGTAATTAATTCTTTATTATTATCTGAAATAACTTTATTAGTAATAAATTCTTTATTATTTATAGTCTTTTGATTTGAATTTATGTTGTTATTTTTTACATTATTAACTATATTTTCTTCGTCATTTTTTTCTAGAAGACTTGTCAAATGTATTTCTAACCATAGTCTCGGATTATCGCTTGTTTTGATTTGATAATCAACATTCTTAAGCTTGTTATGCCATTCAATTATCCTATTTTTACTAATGTTATTAGAAAATTTATTTAATTCATCTTGAAAGTCAATAGATGTATAGTACATATCTGAATAATTATTATTTAAAGTTTTAAGTAATAGATCTCTAGTAATATTTAATAATCCAACTAATATCTCATGTGGTTCATTTCCTGCATCATACAAGTTATTACAACTAATTAATAATGACTCTGGCTCATCATTAATTAACGCATTGATTAAATTAGTCAAATCATTTTCGGATACTTCTCCAAGCAAGTTTTGAACATTTTTAGTAGTTATGCCATTAGGAAGAAGACTTAATTGATCTAGTAAACTTTGTGCATCTCGCAATCCTCCATTAGATCTTTTTGCAATTAGTTTTAGCGCTTGATCTTCGAATTTTATTGATTCTTTATTTGCTATGTCTGAAAGGTTGTGGAAAATAATATTTGAGCTGATTCTTTTAAAATCGAATTTTTGACATCTACTTTGAATAGTATTTATAACTCTTTCAGGATTTGTAGTTGCAAGAATAAAAACAACTCTTTCAGGAGGTTCTTCAATAGTTTTTAGTAAAGCATTTGATGCAGCTGTAGAAAGCATATGACATTCATCGATAACATATACTTTCCATCTAGCTTGAGTAGGGGCAAATCTTGCTCTATCTATTATTTCTCGTATATTTTCAACTCCAGTATTAGATGCGGCATCAATTTCAATAATATCTAGGGCATTACCATCCGCAATTTGTATGCATAATTGGCATTTGCCACATGGATTTGGTGTAGGTTGTGCAGATGACAGACAATTTAATGACTTTGCAAATATTCTCGCACTTGATGTTTTCCCCGTCCCTCTAGGTCCATTAAAAAGATAAGCAGGCGCAATTTTTTGAGATATTAATGCTTGTTTAAGAGTGATTGATATAAATTCTTGACCAACCAGCTCATCAAGCTTACGAGGCCTGTATTTCTGATGATAAGGTTTATGTATATTAAGCATTTATTATTCTTTATTAAATGATTAAGGTTGAATTTTGGAAAACTATAACCTTAATTTTTAGGCAGATTCTTTAATAACCCTATTAGATCCTGCAGGAAGTTTAACAATTTTCGATAAGAATAGGTTGTCTACCATTTTTTTCGTAATGGTGAACTCTTTTACTGCTTCTTGTGATGGAAGTGTATACATTAAATCAAGCATTAATTCTTCAATTATTGATCTAAGGGCTCTAGCACCTGTTTTTCTTTTAAAAGCTTCATTAGCAATTGCTTTCACAGATTCTGGTTCGAAATTTAATTCAACGTTATCCATACTTAATAAAGTTTTAAATTGCTTTACTAATGCATCTCTTGGCTCCGTCAGAATCGATTCAAGAGTTTCTTTAGTAAGACAATCTAATATTGCGCATACAGGAATTCTTCCGATGAATTCTGGAATTAATCCATATTTGACTAGATCATCTAGTTCTAAATTCTTGAGAGCATCTCGGGAGTCAACTATTTTTTTTGGATTTACTTTACTTTCATCAGGGTTAGTAGTAAATCCAATTGAATGTTTCCCTAAACGTTTTTGAACAATATCCTCTAAACCTATAAATGCACCTCCACATATAAATAAAATCTGGCTTGTATCGATTTGAATGCAGTCATGATTAGGGTGTTTTCTTCCTCCTTGTGGTGGTACATTGGCAATTGTTCCTTCAAGCATTTTTAATAATGCCTGTTGAACTCCTTCTCCGGATACATCTCTTGTAATTGATGGATTTTCACTCTTTCTAGCGATCTTGTCTATCTCATCAATATATATGATGCCCTTTTGAGCTAAATCCACATTCATTTCTGACTTTTGTAGGAGTCTCAATAGGATATTTTCAACATCCTCGCCAACATATCCAGCCTCAGTCAGACTTGTTGCGTCAGCTACTGCAAAAGGAACATCAAGAAACTC
>QCVV01000005.1 GCA_003210235.1 Prochlorococcus sp. AG-686-O05
CGAAAGGTAATACTACTGAACCATATACAACACTAAATAAAGTTGAACCAAAGGGTGATGTTGAATGGAATTTTGAAAAATTCTTAATTGGTAAAGATAGTAATGTGATTTCAAGATTTAAACCTGGTATTAAGCCATTCGATGAAAATTTAATTGCTGCAATAGAAGTAGCATTAGATTCTTAATATGAAAATTTAATAATTTTACTTCAAATAAAATACTTATAGGCTTCAACTATTTCACAAATTTAATAACAAAAATAAATAATTTTAAGGATTATTTATTTTTTATTTTCATTCTTTTGTAATTTTGTTCGATTTAGTTTTTTTCCTTTTTAACTTTGATTCTACTAACTCTTCTTTAACTGCAATCACTTCTGGTTTCTCTGATTTTACTTCTACTACCTCCTCTTTAACTACATTTACCTCTGGTTTCACTGACTTTGCTTCTATTACCTCTTCATTAATTGCAATTACCTCTGATTTCTTTGACTTTGCTTCTACTACCTCTTCTTTAACTGTAATTACCTCTGATTTCTTTGACTTTGCTTCTACTACCTCTTCATTAACTGCATTTGCCTCTGGTTTCTCTGACTTTACTTCTACTACCTCTTCTTTAACTGCATTTACCTCTGGTTTCTCTGACTTTACTTCTACTACCTCTTCCTTAACTGCATTTACCTCTGGTTTCTCTGACTTTACTTCTACTACCTCTTCTTTAACTGTATTTACCTCTGTTTTCTCTGACTTTTCTTCTACTACCTCTTCTTTAACTGCATTTACCTCTGGTTTCAAATTTAATTGCGATCCTAAATTTAATATATCTTTAGAAATATCCTCTTTATTACTAAGAAGAAACTTTAATAAATGTTGGAATAACAACCAACCTTTTTCTACTCTTTTTGGTCCAAGAATTATAAGAACAATAACTGATATTACAAAAATTGCTGGAGAATTTAAACCTAAAAAATTCATCAATTTTAAATATTCTAAATGTACTTTAGTACATCTTAAAAACTAAGGCTAATTATTTTCAAAAGTCGGCAAATAAAGCTCTCTATTTGAAGCAATAATACCTTCTTCTTTAAAGAAAGTTTCTAAGTCTTTTAAATCGCTAATATTAATTTTATTTCCACAGTTATCTAAAATATTATTAGAAGTAAAATTCCAAAGGTCATCTAAATATTGATCATCATCGGGAAAAGCTACAAATTTTAGATATGTATTATTTAGAGCATACTCACTTGCAAATTCAGAATCTAATCCCTCATTTTTAGCATCACAAAAAACTTTAGCAAACCTTTTACCAACTGAACTTTGAGCACTAGACAAATCAAGACTCCCTTGAATAGCATAAACATTATTAGGAGCAATAAAAAGAAATATTGGAAGAAGAATTGATAATAAAAGGATCAAAAATATAAAACCAAAATAATTTAATCTTTTACAAGATAGCAAAAATAGTAACTAATTAAGACAATATAAAAAGAAATCTAATTAAATTTTTAAGAATAAAAAACAGAATCAAATGAATGTTAATTATTGAACCTATAGTATATGTATCAAAAGTGAATATTTACATAATGTCTTCATTTATAAAATTAAGAGGCAAAGGTGTATCGAGAATAATAAATAGTAAAGTAATGTTGTCTCCTTTAGCAGGAGTTACCGATAAAATATTTAGAAAATTAGTAAGAAAATGGGCTCCAGATTCCTTACTATTTACAGAAATGATTAATGCGACAAGTCTAAAACAGGGATATGGTACTCAAAAAATTAAACAACTTGAATTAGAACAAGGTCCTATAGGTGTACAGATATTTGATAATAGACCCTTTGCTGTTTCAGAGGCAGCAAAACTAGCAGAAGATTCAGGAGCATTTCTGATTGATATAAATATGGGGTGTCCAGTAAAAAAAATCTCAAGAAAAGGGGGTGGAAGTGCTTTGATTAATGATCGTGTTTTAGCTGTGGAATTAGTAAAAAGAGTTTCAAATGCTGTTAAAGTACCTGTCACAGTAAAAACAAGACTTGGATGGGACAATAAAGAAGAAAATATAGAGGGATTTTTATTAAGTCTTCAAGATGCAGGAGCTGAAATGATAACCTTACATGGGAGAACTCGAAAAGAAGGATTTTCAGGTACGGCAGACTGGGAAATGATTGGAAAAATTAAAGAGCTTTTAGAAATACCCTTAATTGCAAATGGAGATATCAAGAATCCAAAGGACGCAATTAATTGCTTTAAAAAAACTAATGCTGATGGTTTAATGATTGGGAGAGGCATACTTGGTTCTCCATGGAAAATAGGAGAAATAGATTGCGCAATTAAAGAACTTAAAGATTTTAAAGAACCAAATATTGAAGAAAAATTGTTGTTAATTATTGAACATTTAGATGAACTTATAAAAGAAAAGGGCAGTCATGGTTTATTAATAGCCAGAAAACATATTTCATGGACTTGTAAAAATTTCCAAGGAGCCACCAACCTTCGCAATGAATTAGTAAGAGCAATAGACGCCAATGAGGTTAAAGAATTAATAAATAAAGCCATTACAACCTTAAATAATGAAAAAAAAATACTAACCTAAAAATAAAGGATTTTAAATATGAAAATAATTAGTTCAAAGACTAGTGAAAGAGTTTGTAAACATATGAATAATGATCACATTGAATCTGTACATAAATATCTAAAATATTACGCAAAAATTTCTGAATTTAAGGAGGCTTACTTAGAAGAGATATCTAGTCAATTCATGAAAATTAAATATGATGGGAAGTCTGCAATTATAAATTTTAAAAATGAAATCTCAGAGGATGAAATTCATGAAACATTAGTTTCTATGATAAAAGAAATTGAATAGATTGATTTAGTCCGAACTTTTTAAAGAAAAAAACAACTAAGAATTACTCTCATAATAATCTGTAATTACTTTACATTCTTCAAACGTAAGCATACTCAATCTTGAACTCGCATTACATTTTAAAATTGCACAAACAGCTAACAGATCAGAGCTGTCAACATTGAGTGCTTCAGAAAGCTCAATTACTCTAAGACCCTTCAATACTTTTACTTAAAAATGGATTCATAAAAACATTGTACTTTAAATTAATGTGCAGCATTTTTTCCTAAACCAGCTATAAATGGGAAAGCTTGTTCATCACCAAATATATCCTCATTAGAAGTAATAGGGATATCACCTTTATCCTTAATATCATTTTTAACATCACTAGATTTTGATTCCATAGGTAAATCATTGCTTAATTCGCCACCAATTTCATCGGCTAAGCAATTACTAAAACTAAAAAAAAAGGAACTAATAAAAACAAATGAAATTAAAATGATGCTTTTCATAAAAAAACTAATAAAAAATATTCTCTTACATAAATAAATATTTGAAAAAAAATTTACTTATATTAAAACAATTCTAAATATATAAATTAATACAAACTATTTATTTAATTTATTTCTATTCTTGAATCTTACCAAGAAATAAATTCCAATCATTATGAGAATAGCCATTGAATATTTAAAAAGGAAAAAATAAACGACATAAACTAAGAAAGGAAACAAGCATGCTCTTTTAAAATTAATTTTTTGAGTTGAGTTCATTTTTTTCCAATTTAAATATTCTCTCCACTGGAATATTTTCTTCATTTTTCTTTCTTTATAATTTCGATTAAACATAATTTTTAAAATATAATTTTTTATTTTATTTTTATTTTAATTAATAAAAACCAACTTCAATAACTATATTTTTATTATAAATATACACTTATACATTTCAAAAATTTAATGTAAATGAAAAAAATTTGGAAAATTGAAAAGTTAGTATTACCACAACATTCAGATCACGCTGGGGTTATGTGGCATGGTACATATTTTGATTGGCTTGAAGAAGGAAGGATCAATGCACTTTCAAAAGCAGGTATAAATTATGTTGACCTTACAAAAAATGGTTTTGAGTTACCTTTAATAGATTCTTCAATAAAATATATATCTCCCTTATTACTTGGAGATACTATAACAATAGAAACTATATTTAAAATAAGCAAAAGTCCAAAAATAAATATTCATTCAAAATTTATTAACAAAAGCAAAACAGTTTTGACCATAGCTGAAGTTAATTTAGTTCTAATAAATAAAAAAAGTTTTTCTATCATAAGGAAAAGGCCTGATTTTATATCAAAAGCTTTTTTAAAATTAAACGGATAAGATTATAATTAGTAAATTTATTAATTTTTTAGAGCAATTAAATTCTATTCACTAATGAAGGATGTATTTCTTGTCCTGGATTCATATCAATATCAGATGGAATCAAGTTATCAGGAAACTTCTTCTCTAACTAATCTTTTTACTGAAAACAAATTTATTGGATGGCTAGGTCTTTTTATTATATTTTTTTCAATCTTTGCAATTATTATTTTTCAATTTCTTGAATGGGAGAGTAATGACAAAAATAAGGAATGAAAAAGACTTGACTTATAATAAATATAAATATTTTATAAAATGGCAATTTACTTAAAAATAACTAATCCAACTGAAGTTGTAAAAAAAAAGACGTCTAAATGGTTAACAGACATAACTCCAGAAAGAATTGATCGAAAATTAGTTGAAGACGAAGTTATTAAAGGTATTATTGAACAATTAACATTGGAAGGTATTGAAGGCGAAATCTCAGCAATAAATGGTTTTGATGTAAAAGACTCTACATTAATTACAAAAAATGATTTTATAATTAGAAAAACAAAATCTTTTTAACTAAAAAAAAAAATAATGAATAATATTTTTATTATTTTAGTTTCTCTAATTTTGTTATTTTTGATAACTATTTTTAGAGCTTTTCTATTAAAAAAAAGAAAAGATAAATTAAATAATGCCTTAAATGCAAATTACTTCCTTGAAACGATAAATAGACTTATAGAAGAAAATAAATACAATCTATTGGAGGAAAGAATTAGATTAAAAGTTGTTGATGCTTATGGTAACGAAGACTTGAAAAAGTGGATTGGTAATCCCCCTCTCGATGAAAAATTAATTGAGAAAAGCATCAATAATGAATCAAAAAGGTTAAAAGAAGGTATTCCATACTTTTGGGAAAAAGTCATTTTAAGAGAATTTTCAGGTCCAGATATTTTTTTTGACAAATGGAAAGCTTATCGCAAGATTAATCCAATTATTAATGATGAAATAATTGGTGCGAGCAGAATTTTGGAGAATAATGACTGGTTTATATTCATAGCTAGTCAAATAGAAAAAACATGTTTAAATTTAATAGAAAATAATACATCGAAGAACAATAATCAAAACTATAAAAAAGGAATTATATTTGAAAATCATTGTATGGAAATTCTCAAAATGAATGGGTGGAAAGTGAAAGAAACACCTATTACCGGAGACCAAGGAGTAGATTTGATTGCCTCCATCGATAATTTAAGGATTTGTATTCAATGTAAAAATCACAAAAAAGCAGTAGGCAACAATGCTGTTCAAGAAATTTCTGCTGGTAAATTATATTGGAAAGGAACTCATGCGGTATTAGTATCGAAATCTGGTTTTACTAGATCTGCACAAAAACTAGCTAAAGCTAATAAAGTGAAGCTAATAAATGAATTTGAATTAAAACATTTAGAAAATCTACTAATTTAACTAAATTACATAAGTTGGGATATCCCTTCCTTATATAAAACAAGTGTCGTAAAAATTCCAGAAGCCCATATTAAACCTCTAGCAATAGGAATGTTTAAAACATAAGCGCCAATATACAAGAAACGTAAGAGAGGGTGCATCCAAGCAGCTATTAATGAGAGGTTTGTATCAGGTAAAGTAATTAAGCAAAGTATGCAAGCTGGAGCATGAATAGAGATACTTTCCCAGCAATTCTGATGACACCAAACTGCTCTTTTACCAAAATCTGGCAATTGATCAAATAATGCTCTTGGTGCAGACATATTCTCAACAGAGTAACCAGCTTTGATTCTTCCAAGAGTCAAAGGAATTGTCGATAGTAATACAACCACAACAGACAGGCAAAGGCTCCAAGCGAAAACTATTGGCATATATTTTTAATATTTAACTTAATTTAATTTAGCTTAGTAAATTACTACTTATTAATGCGGAATAATATTCAATATTTAAAAACTAATGTTTTAATTTATATTCATAAGCTATATTAAAATTCTTATGGACATTTCAAAAATATTAACAATACTACTTGGTAGTATTTTAATTTATCTAACTTTTTTATTTTTAGGATTTAATTTAAGAAATAAAAATATAAAGGCACAAAATCTAACTAAAAAGGACAAATAATTATTTCCCACTAGAAATTTTTCATTATTTTTTTTTAATCATATTTTATGGAAATAAAAAAGATTATTAATTATATTAAATTGAAGAATTTTTAATAAATCTATTCTGTTTTAGATAAAAATAATGAAAAAGATCTATAAATTTTTAAAAAGTTTTTTATTTATATCATTATGGCTAATAATCTCTTCTTATTTACAAAAATATTGGAATACATTCCACTGGGAATATATATACCTTAATTTAAGAACAATTTTTGATAAAGAGTTTTGGTTCGTTTTGGAAAGATATCTATTTGGACTTGACCTAGGTTACTGGATAGAGGAATTATTAAAATTTTTGTCATATGAAATACCCAAAGAGACCTTTAAATATGTGCCAATATTCTTTTTTTTAAAATATATTTGGATTAAAAGATAAAAATAATTTAGAGAGACTTAATAAATTCTTGAAATCTTTCAAATAAGATATTGTCTTTAATTCTTCTGAGAATAAATAAAGTTCCTTTATCACCCCTGCAAATTCTAAGATTTTCGCTTAAAAAAGTAATTTCTAACCATCCTTTTTGTTCTTTTTTAATCTTAGTTAAAGCGTTTATTTTCCTTATTCCAATATAAGGTCCAATTATTCCAGCATGAGTAAAATTAACTCCAATTTTCTTTTCATTTAAAGAACTCAATTTTGCTACTATTCCTGTTCCAATAATTGAATTAATCCCTCTGGGCTTCAGTAAATTCAAACCATTTAGATTTAACGGATCAAGAATTTGAAGATTATCAACTAGAGGCGAGTAATTTAAAAATGGAGCTTTTGAACTGCTCCATCTAAGCTCCCATACTCCTTTTAACTTCTCAATATCCATGTTAAGAGTAAATTTTGATTCCTTTTCTAGTTCTTCAGCCAGGTTTTTAATCTTTTTTGTTTTAGGACTTGAAAGGATTAAGTCCAATAATTGTTGTTCTAAATTCATTAAAATATATTTGAAGAGGACTTGAGCAAAAATACTTACGTTGATGTGCTATATTCTACTGAAAATGTTTTGATTCCATGACAAAGAGTTACTGGCTTAAGAAAATATCCATACCAAATGCTGAGTTGTTTATCGAATACATAAGGACAGTCTTGCCATGGATAAGATCTGTAGGTGGGGTTGTAGTAAAAAAAGATATCACCCAAGATTCCAACTCACACAAGTGGGATGGGGGCCAAATAGGAATGGTAATTGAATTTGAATCTAAGATAGCTGCAAAAAGAGCCTTTTATTCAGATGTATTTCAAAACTATTTAAAATCTAGAGATTTAATGGAACTAGTTACAATAAGTACTCTTTGATATTAAAAAAAATAGATAATCAACAATAATATTTGCCGACTAAAAAGGGAAAAATTATCTTTCGCAAATTAAGTATTTATTACTAGCAATCGTTTTTTGTAATGGTTATAACTTCTTTATTCATATGATATTTAGCAAAATTTATAATAATAATTAAGAATTAAATTAAATGAACTACTCCACTGAACAAGAAGATTATTTAATGACAACCCCTTACACCAAAAAAATTCAAAAAAAATTTAAGGAAGTTAAAACTTTTCTTGAGAAAAATGGATTTAACTCATCTTCCCAAGGACTAATGCAGGATATTATTAGTTCTCAAGAATATATTTCCAAAAATGATTTATGAAAAATTGTTTTTTTTCAAAGCGTTTTAAAATAAAAAATCCCACCTATTAAGAAAGGTAATAATATTCCTAAAAATAAGAGAAACGATTTTTTAGATTCTCCCTGTGTTATTGGATTAATTTCTGGTTCAATTGCAAATCCATTTTGTCTTCCACCGCTTTCAGTTGTATAACCTTTTTTATTCATAACTAAAAAATTTCATATGATTATCGCATGAATATTTTTTTGTTTAAATAAATTTAACATTTAGAAAAACTATAAATTTTCTAATGATTATTAGTTAATTTCAATTTTGGATTTTAATTTTGCAGCTTTTTTAAGTAATCCAACAATTTCTTTTCTACCATTGGCCTGATCTGCTCTATCAATTAAATCGCTATATCTTTTTGTAATTTCTCTATGGTTCATTGAATTAAATATAATATTTTTATTATAAAAATAGAATTAAAATTTTTTTGTATAAAAGATATCACAATCGTTTTTTAAACTCTCTTTAATTATCTACCTAAACCAACCTTTCTTTTTTGGTTCTTCTACAACTTTTACTGGTTCTACTTTTTTACCAAATAATCCTTTTTTCTTTGGTTTCACATCCTCAGTTATCAGTTCTTTTTTTCTACCAAATAATCCTTGCTTCTTAGTTCTATCCTTTAAATCTTTTTTCTGATTTACTTTTTTAACAGGAGATTTAGATTGATTCTGTATTGGTTTTTTACCATCTGATAAAAGTTGATAGACAAAATATCCAAAAACTCCAAAAAATCCTATTGCTTGGACTAAGGCGGTACCGATATTATCAAACATTGGCGATTCTAGTTTCTTTAAATTGAGTAATCTATTAATTATGGAAAAATTTTTTTATAAATGCGGAACAAAAGAATACAGCTTTATGAATTAAAAATTAAGATATGAAATTTTTTTTAAATAAAGTTATTTATAGTAATTAACTAGATCGATTATTAAAATCGTAAGGAGAGAAATTCCCAAGATATATGGAGCAAAAGGGTATTTATTCAAGATTTGATTTAAATTACTTTTTGAATCGTTTTTTGCTACTTTCTTCTCTCTAGGCGGCAATCCTAATTCTTCTCTTCTTTTAGCTTCTCCCATTTTTGCAATTACTTACTTTAAAACAAATATAATCCATATATGTTCAAAGACAAAACTTAGATACTTCCAAAATCTGATTATAGATATGAATAAAAATTTAGTTAATATACAAACATTAATAAAATAAAAATGATAGAAATAGTTTGGTCAGTAAATATAATGGTTGCAATATTAATTGGCGGAGTTGGCTGGGTCTTATATTATATTTTCACTTACGACCAGAAATATACATCTTGATAACAAATGGCTGAAAAAGATTTAGTTAATTTCCTAAAAAAAATAGAACAATTAAACAAGATATCAGAATTAATTAAAAAAAATCCTATAAAAAAGAAAGAGTTGTCCGATTGTAAAAATCATGAAGAAGTAATTTGCTTAACTTCCAAATGGGGTTTTGAAATTGGCAAAAGATGGGGGGAATATTAAAGAAATTAATTTCCTACCAATAAAAGACATTTAAGTAGCACCAATACTAATAAAATAAATTAATATAAATTTTATAAGAATCATATTATGACTGATATTGAGGTAATAAAAAAGAAGATCTATCAATTAGCAGCTATTACTGACAGGGGGCAAAGACTGAACAAATTTATTGCACCTATGTATCAAGAAAAATTGAAAGAGATGGAAGACCTTATAGATAGTCTTAAAAGTTTTAATACGGAAGTTTCTGAAGAAAAGTTATCAGGAGAATGGGAATTAATTTATTCAACAGTTGAATTATTCAGAAGCTCTCCTTTTTTTCTAGCTATCGAAAAGGCTTTAAATAACGAATTCAAAAGTAATCTCTTTTTTAAGCTACATCAACTGCAAGTTGGATCATTTGGTTTATCGACTATTGGAAGAATTGCGCAAAATATTGACTTTGAAAAAAAAGAATTCATATCAACCTTCGACACCATAATTTTTGGTCTTACTACAATTCCTATCTTTGGGTGGTTTAAGCTTCTTCCAACATTTGGTGGAAGGGTAATTACTATGGCTGATGAATTAAATCTAACTGATAATATTCTTCAAATGAATTTGCGAAAGACTAAAGTCTCAAAAGTCGAGGGACTTAATAAAATTCCAATATTTAGTAAACTTCTTATGGATAGATGGTATCCAGTAAAAGAAGTCTGGGAGAAATTACCGTGGAATCAGGAAATCCCCTCATGCGAAATATACGTAATCTATTTAGATGAAGAAATAAGGATAATGAAAGATTTATATGGATCTATTTTTGTTTATCTAAGACCAACAATTTCTTTGTTAAAAGAAAATCTGAATTAATAATTGAGCATTTTAATAAATTAAAGATCATATAAATTTTTGATTCCAGCTTTTAAAATATGTGGACTAATTTTATATTTAGAGTTAGTAAATTATTTACCAGATTATTAATAGATATATCTTTGCTTATCGCCTTTAAATTTAAAGTTATTAGTATGCAAGTCTTAATAAATTCATTAAATTTAAATAAAACTATCTAAATCAGAAAACTGTAAAAACTGGTTTAAAAGGCGCTGATCCGAAATCTTCAGGTTTACCTTCATCAGAATGGCCAGGAGTTTGATTAAACATAATACTGTAACCTCCATCAGTCACTTGTAATTGAACTTCTAAGCCTGACGAAGAATCAGAAATCACAACTGGAGTTCCGCTATTTGTAGCCATGTTAAAAACACCAACTAATCTTGTTACTCCTTCTGCTGAAGTAGCTCTTGCTAAATCATTATCAGTAAGAATAGCCGAAACAGCTCCCGTAGAAGTATTACTAGGACCAAAATCGGGATCAAAAGAATCATCAAAACTATCTATTTCTTCAGAATGATTGTCTGCTGAGCCAGTTGTTTTTACTCCACCACTAGTATTAGAAAAATACTCTATCGTGCCTCCTGAACCATCACTTAAATTAATAGATCCTTTAAGACCTATTGTATTCCCAATAGATATATATGCGTAATCATAAGAACCGTTTGAAGGCCTGGATGAAGAACTTGGAAGATTCACGGTAGCACTCGCCAAATCAGCAGTTACTCCTGCTGATGATGTCATTGTTACAATACAATTAGATTTACTAAATGTTTTTGGGGTGCCAGATATTGGGTTAGCAGTGCAAAGACCCATTTCATAAATATCAATTTCAAATCTACTAGGAGTGGCTAAACAAGCTCCAATATCTGCTGAAGCTATTTGGGCAGCGGTTTTAAGATCTCCTCCTGATACTGAACCAATTGAAGAGACACAAGTTGGTGGGGCTTCTTCAGCTTTAGCAGAATTCATAACGGTAGAACTCAAAAACAAACTGGTTAATATTGAAAAGGAATTTAAGAGATTTGATAATTTAAATTTAGTAGTTTTCATTTGTTTTAAAATATGGAATAAGAAAATTTATATGATTTAAAAAGGCAATCGCATTTTTAAACTCCCTTAGCTCTATTTTGGAAAGTTCCACCTGCTGATCTTTCTAGAAGAACATCATAATTCCTTTTTACGGGCTGGGTCATTTGAGTAATCATGTTTTTCTTATAATCTTTCTTTCCAAAGATCACTGGACTCCCCGTCAGATTCATTCTTAAACCGAAGAAGGTTTCATCTGTTCCTGGTAAAGAGGTATTTATTTTTGTAGAAGCTGCGGATATTTCATTAGAAACCCAAGCTTCAAGACCTACATGCGGAGTAGCTTGCCAACTAACTGCTCCTTCTAATCCTGAATTATCCTGTGTATATTTATAGTCCCAATTAAAACCTCTTATAAAGAAAGCAAGCTCTGGATTATTTGGGAGTCTGTAGCCTAGTTCTACATCCCATCCATCAACGACTCTCTCCTTATATGAAGTTCCTTTGATGGTTATATCTTTTTCATCAGTGATAGCCATATACCAATTATTTCTAAATTCAAAGTCTTTCCAAAGGTATTCTCCTCCAAGACCAAGTCTGCTATGAGCATCGCTATAGTCTGTCATTCTGTAGTCCCAGAAAGCATTAGCTCCAAACATAGAAATATCGTTAGGACGATTTCTTATTCCCAAACCAAGGTTAAAAGTGGAACCTTCTGTATCTGTAGCAGTTGCAAATCTTGCTTGAGAAAAAGCAAGAGTCTTAATATCACCCTCATCATCTTGAGCAAGTTCTCCTAGTTTCATTAAACTATTTAGAGAAAAACTGGTATCTGATTCAGTCCCTCCTGAAACATTTACTGATGTTTGAGCGAAGAATGGAATATTTTGAATTCCACTATTAGCAGTACTATTTACAAAATCAAATCCGGCGTCTACTAATAATCTTTTTCCATCATTAGCCATTATGCTTGTGTAATCACTTCCATCAGATCCATCATTCATTAAAGGAACAAACTTAGTTGAATAAGTTGCTCCTTTGATTATGTATTTGTCTAATTTATCTTTAGGAGTATAAGTATCTAAATTACTTTTTTTAGTAAAACTAATTCCATTATTAATATAATTAGATTCCTCGTCAAAATTTGGATTTGAATAACTCGGAGTGAGGCTTATGCCTAGCAAGCCAATTGATGCGACTGCGAAAATAAATTTGTTTCTACTCAACACTTTATAATTAAAATATCTTTTTAGTTATAAAAGAAGAAATTTATTTTTTAATGTATTTATTACAAAATTCATAGAAATCTAGCTAAATTAAGTAGATATACCCAAAGAATTGTCGCAAGTTCCGAACATTTAAGTTATGTTCAGTATGAACATTTTAAAAATCATGCTTAAAAATAAAGAAAAAAATTCTGTAGTAAGAGGAATCTTTTTAATTGGAGGTTGGGGTTTAGGTTTAGATAGATTTTACGAAGGAGATAAAAAAGGTGGAATCTTATCAATTATTGGATGGAGTATTACATTTTTTTCTTTCCTATATCTAAAATGTTCAGGATATGAATATGTTGATGGTGTAAAAAATTATTCAGATTACTCCCCAAATCCTTTAATTGTTTTACCTTTGCTAGCTGGAGTTTATGGAGGGTTTCTTATAATTAAAAAGGCTTTCAGGTTAGCTAAACAATTTGAAAACGCTGAGTAATAATCTCAAACACATTCAAGATAATAAACCTGATCCTTTCAAATAAAATTTAAATAAAAGAATAACTAGTAAATTAACAATTGCTAAAGCAACTATTCCATTTCTATTTTTAACATCTAGTCTTTTAATTAAATTAGAAAGATAAACGACAGGGTTTTCGGGTTCTTTATTATTCAATATTAATAAAATAAATTTAGATCAAATTATCATGGAATTTTTTTAAAACCCAAGAATGTAAAGTTCAAATTTCAAACAGATACCTCTAAGGAATTACATTATTCCTGCATTTCTCAAGAAAGCTTTACCTATATTTCCAATAACAAAAAATAAAGACAAATTAATCAAAAGAATGATTAATAATGCCAACATTTTATAGTTAGGATTTGATGAAATTCCATCAAATCCATCGTTGAGAACTCTTTTAAAAAGTGAATTGTCGTTTGTTACTGGTTTATCCCCTTCTAAATCAGATTTACCTTTTTCATCCACAATCTCTTGATTACTTGCATTTTCAAGAAATTCAGTAAATGCTTTAACATTCTCCTCTTTATTACTTTCTTTCTTTAATTCGGAAGATGATTCAGTTGAATTTTTCTCTTCAGGGATTTGCTTTGACTCTTCCAAAATGTAAATTTATGCTAGGGGTATATTACACCATAAAAAAAACCCACTCGATCAAATGAAGAGAAGGTTAGTTAAGATTAAAGTTCTTCATCTAATACTAATTAATTTTGATGAGTTTTGCGATTAGAAATTTTTTACTAAACAAAAAGAATTTTTAAAGTAATTATTAAAATAAACTATGCTTGATTCACAAACAATAAAAACCTGCAAGGAGAATCCAACAATAAGAGACCTTAAGATAAAAAATATTGAGCATGCTATTGATCAAGCAGAAATTATGATCAAAGAATCAAAAATGAATCAAGAAGAATTAAGTTTTTTGAAAAGGAAAATATCTGATTCAAGGCAGGATCTGGAGATTCTTTATTTAATGAAAATTTAAATAAATCAATGCTTTTAAAATAAAGTTTTAGTATATTTGGAGACTTAAGAATGTATTGAATAATGATTATATTTAAAAAAAAATAAAATTATGCCAAAGAAAAGTTTTTATATACCTATAAAAGTAGTTCCATATATATTTGTCTCAATTGCTGCTATTACTATTGCTGCTACTACAAATATAATTATTTAGTATTTAAGAACATTGTTTATGAATAACATATAAAATAATTCAATAGAACATATGAATTAATCAAAAAGATTATATAAGAACAATAAATACATGAAAAATTTAAGGATAACTCTCGCTGTGATTTTTTTATCTATAATTTTCTTTCTTAGTTTAAAAACATATCGTGATTTTGTTATTTCTAGTGATTTAAAAAATGAAGAAAAAAATAAATTAAAAAATTCAGCTGAAATCTTGAATGAATGTTTTGATCTTAAAAACAAGAGTAAGAGAAATATAAATGAATCAATGAAATTGATTGAATATTGTTTAGAGGAATTTGGGTCTGAAAAATAATTTAATTAGCATATGCTCAACTACTTATATTTTTTAAAATAACTCAATTAGCGTATATAAAAATGCTTATGGATAAAAATAATATTAATAGGTGGGAACCAACTAAACTGCAAATCGATAATATCATTCTTCCTGCCTATACAGATCTTTCTAAGAGATGTGTTGCTTATATCAATGAACTTGAATGTCCACCACAATACATAGCTGATATGTTGAGAGATTTATCTGATGCAATAATGACTTCATATCCTGAAGTTAAAAACAATAGTTCTAATTTATAGTTTTTAAATGAGTAAAATTACATGTTCTTATGTAGGAGACTTAAAATGCGAAGCTAAACATCTCCAATCTGGGAATCTAATCACTACTGATGCACCTGTAGATCATTGCGGGAAAGGGGAAAACTTCTCCCCAACTGATTTACTCGCAACCTCCCTAGGCTCTTGCCTTCTAACGATAATGTCAATCAAAGCAAGATCAAATGGTTGGGAATTAAAAAATATTTATTTAGATATTGAGAAAATAATGACTAAAGATAATGAAAGAAAAATAGGACAACTAAAAATAGATATTTATATTCCTGATGATTTATCAAAAGAAAAAATTGATTTTATAAAAAATGCTTCTAAAGATTGTCCTGTTACTCGAAATCTTTCTGAATCGCTTGATATTAAAATAAATTGGCATAATCAATAAACTTTACAAAAATAATTTTCAATTTTTAATAATAAGATTATATGAAATACTTCATAGGAATAATTATTCTTTTACTTGGAATATTTATAATTACTGATTTAGCATTTAAAACTAGATATACCAGAAAAAGATTGTCCAATAAAAAATAGAATGAATAAGATTCTTGTTCCTAGATATCCATATATTAGAAATTATTTAGGATACTTTTCTGGACTTTCTATTATTTTATTCAACCCATTGTTATTACTTTTTGTTTAAATCTAAAATATATTCTCGAGATTTTCTAGCTAATTTAATATTTTTCTCTCTTCATCTAAGTTGATTTAATTCTTGAATAGATTAGATTTTAGGATTTTTTTTATTCTTAAAATACTTAAAGAATTAAGAAAATATTTTTTCATAAAACCAATTTACTATCTATTATCATTTCGCCCGTAGAGAAAATTAGTTTTATTAGATAATAAATATAAATAATTATTGAATTATTTATATTTATCAATTTTTTGATCAATTAAATCAATTAAAGGAATCATGAAATTAACATTTATACCTACAGTACACCATACGTATGTAAGACAAAATATCAATTTTATATATAAGTTAGAGGGTAAAGTAAGAAACAATTTAAAAAAACTACCAATAAATAATATTAGTATTCCAATTTGCAATAATCCTTTAGCTATCCATAGAAAACCTCGTTTCTTTATGTTCTTATAGAACCAAACAAAAATAGCTCCAAAAATAAATAATAAAATTAGATTTATTATCATTTAAAATCTTTAATAACACTTAATAATAATAATAATAATGCTTTAGCTAAAGGAGAAGATAAATATTACTTTTTTAAATCAGTTAATATTAAAGAAATTAATTAATTCACTATAAATATTTTGAAAGATTATAAGTAAAAGATTCAAACGCGTATTAATCTAAATCATTTTAAAACAACTTCATTTTTAATAAATCAATCCTCTTTTGATTAACACCTAGATCACTTTCACCAACTCTAGACTCAGACCTAACTAGCAATCTACTAGATTCAGGAACAAAAGATACTTCTAAATCATCAACGTATTTCATCCATTTACTTGTTACTTCAGCATGAAGATAATCTCCGTCAAGTTCAACTATTACTGATCTTGGGGTATTCTCAATAATTTCTTTAACCTCCTTAAAAGGTTGTTCGATTGAATTAA
This sequence comes from Prochlorococcus sp. AG-686-O05, assembly GCA_003210235.1. GTDB lineage: Bacteria > Cyanobacteriota > Cyanobacteriia > PCC-6307 > Cyanobiaceae > Prochlorococcus_A. The sequence goes on from QCVV01000005.1 coordinate 16,555, forward strand.
CCTGCCATTCTTCTCTCACACAATGTGCTATTTCAACACATTCACTCAATTCAATGTGAGAAGCAAATGAAGCCGAGGGAAATATAAATCCTACAAATATAAAAAAACTTATAAAAAAGATTTTCATTAAAACAAGCATAAACTTTTCTTAATCTAACCAACAAAAATAAAAATTTGGTGGAATAATATTTAGTAAAATTTATATCTTATAGAAGAGATAAAAACTTCTAAGATTTAGAATTAAGTTTCAATAAATCTAAATACTGTGGAATTAACTGAACTAATAAAAGATTATTTAGCCACAGAATTATTATCTAGTACTGAACTTGACTTTCTAGAAGGAGAATTATGGGAAACCATTCAACATATTTCAGAGATAAATACATTAACAATTGCTCCAAAGGATATATGCAATAAATTAGAACTTAAGGAAAAATCTTGCTGGCAATTATGTTGTGCTGCAGTGCTTGATATCTCAAGACCCTTAAAAGAGAAAAATGAGAGAGTTGAGAATTTAAACAAATTAATAAATCAATATAACCTTAGCAGCAAATAAAAAAAGACCCCTTATAAAGGGGCCTAAATTGGTTCTAACAAATCAAGTGTTTCCTTGTTTCCACTGATTTAATAAAACCTCTCCTACACACGATTTAAATATCACATGATTTTTTGAGGGAGGAAATACTTACTGGGTAAGTATATTAACTGTCACAATGCTAAAAAACAAAAAGTACTCGAACAATAGTTCGAGTACTTCTCAATATCAGAAAAATGTGTGTGAGGAGTTTCTGATTTAATTAATTTACACTTATCTGAATTAAAAAAGCTACGGTATTAATTACTATTTATATTTATTTACTTATTAATAAATGAAAGTAGAATACTTAAATTAGCAAAAGATACTTTAATTGAGAAAAAAGTACCAGAGAGTAATTTACATATTTTCTGCAATTATCCTTTCTTCAATTATTGGAGGAGTTGTAAAATATTCTTTTAAATACATTGATGAGAATCCTGATAAATATGTTCCTAAAACAAGGCAAATAATTATTTAATTTTATTTTGATTAAATTTTTTTAAGGATACTTACAATTTTCTTATTTTTATTTGTTTCTTAGACTCTAAAATCATAAAAATAACTAAGAAATACATAAATTATTTGAGTATAAATCCACTTTCCAAAATGATAAATCTGTCTTAGATACTTCTCAGCTATTGGAGGACTTTATGAAAAGAAAAAACGCCTTTTTTATAAATAAAGATAATAATTTAGAAGATTTTAAAGCAAAACATAACTATCAAATAGTAGAAGAATACTGGAGGAAAAGAAAAAAGAAATGTGAAAAAGATCTCTCTAAATTTTGCTAACAAAAAATCATGAATTTTATTATTTCTATTTTTCTAGCTTCTGTTATGTGGGTTCAAGTTCCTCAATGGGAGGCTGATTGGTCAAAGTGTGCCGTAGATGTTCCGGATACTTCATGTCATTGGTATGTCGCTGCACCAGACAATACCTTTGGAGAAGGATTTGACTGGGAAAGTGCTCCTTGGTTTGATGCGAACGGACTTCAAGATGTTGCAAAAATTGAGAAAGAAAGTGTAGTAGAAAAGCTTCAAAATAATTAAATAAAATTCAATTAATAAATTACATTTTTTTCAATAAAGTATTTATTTTTTTTCTAATAATATTTAAGATGGAAATAACTTTTTGATATTTTAATGCGCTTCAAAGTAAGTTTAAAAAAAAACGGCAAAGAATTTGATGAGGTTGTGATAGCAAACAATAAGAAAGATGCTATTGAAGTGGCTTTAAAAAATAATCCAGAAGCAGAGGTCCTTAATTCTGATTGGACATTTAAACTTTGAGAAAAGTTTTAAAATATTGACTTAACTTAGGAATTACTAGAGAAACAACGCAAATAACGCTTATTGCAGGCCCGGGAGATAAGTTAAAAACAATTGAAAGAATAAAACCTAATACAGAAATACAAAGTCCAAAGAAAGAGGATCTCATCATCGCAATCCTAAGACTTTGTGCTTTATATAGTCCTAATAAAGTAGGTGTTGATAGTAATGCAATGACCAGAATGACTCCAACAGCGGACATCGAACTAACTATAACTAGTGCAGTAGTAAAACTTAGAGCTAAATTTAATAAAGAAACATTTATACCACTAGCTGAAGCCCCCTCTGGGTCTAATCCGACATACACAACTTTTTCATATCCAAAAGTTATTAATAAAATGAATGTTAGAAAAGCAATAATAGTTCTTAACAAATCGCTAAGGTTAGCAGTTAATAAATCTCCAAATAATACTGCCTCTAAATCAATCCTTATCCCAAGAAGTGGAATAAGTAAAACTCCAAAACCAAGCATTCCAGCAAGAATTGTATTCATTACCGCTTCATAATTCTCACTTTTTTTGTTAGTTAAACTTTCTGCAAAAACTGAACCAAGAAGTCCACTAATAACACCTCCGATTGAGGGATGTATCCCAAGAGCTAAAGCGAGAGCAAGTCCTGGCAAAACGCAGTGAGAAATTAAATTTACCTGTAACAATCGTCTATGAGTTATTAATACAGTTCCCATAGCTGGGCATAAGATTCCAGAGAAAATAGTAATTATTAAGGGAATTAACCACCAGTTGTTAATAAAAGACATTAATCGTATGATTCGTTATGATCTAGAAAATTGGAAATCAAAAGATCTTGAATATGATGGTAACCAAGCCTGAAATTACCAAAAGACAAGAGCAACTTCTTGAAAAACTCAAAAAATGTGAAGATGAATTGAGTGGTCAAGAACTCCATAGACAATTGATTATAGATGGCAAATCTATGGGTTTGACAACAGTTTACAGAAATCTTCAAGTACTTATAAAAAATGGATTAATTAGATCTAGGCATCTTCCAACAGGGGAAGTTCTTTACACTCCTGTTGATAGAGATATTCACCATCTGACTTGTGTTCAGTGTGGAGAAACTTCTAAGGTGGAAGGTTGTCCTGTGAAAGAGATACATAGCCCTAAGAAAAACACAAAAAAATTTCAATTATTATTTCATACCCTTGAATATTTCGGACTTTGCCAAAACTGTTATCAAACTCAGAGTTAAATTTAAACATATTTTAATCTCAAGAATCACTTTCTTTTAAAGAACTAATATTAAGATCATTAAGTTCACCCTGTATTGAATTAGGAGTTCCTGAAGCTAAAACTGTTTTATCTAACACAACTACCTGATCATAATTATTGAGAGATGAGCCCCAATCATGACTGCTTATAAATAAAGATAGTCCAGCATCTGCAAGTTGACGTACTATCTTGAGAAAATCATCCTTAGCAGGAGGGTCCAAAGCAGCACATGGTTCATCTAATAAAAGAATTCTTGCAGGAGACATTAAAGTTTTTGCTAAAAGTGCTCGTTGTTGTTGTCCTCCAGAAAGAGAATCAAGTCTTCTATTTGCAAGATTTGAGATACCAACTCTTTGCATTGTTGCTTCCAATTCACAACATTTATTAACCCAAGATTTAGGATTTGCAAGAAGAACCTTTATTTGGAATGGATTAGCACTTTTTGATTTTGAATATTTTATTTGACCTAAAGAGACTAATTTTTCAACTGTAATAGGAAATTTCCAATTCATTGAGCTTCTTTGTGGCATAAGTGCAACTTGGGATCTAGTTCTAACTAAACTTTCCCCATCAATTGTTATATCTCCAATATCAGGATTATTTTGTCCTTGCAATAATTTCAAAAGAGTTGATTTACCAGCTCCATTTGGCCCAACAAGAGCCGTTAAAGTTCCAGGTTTTATTTGAACTGAAACTTTATTTAAGGCTGGCTTACTTTTTTTTGAATAGGAATAAGTTAAATTATCTGCAATTAAAGTAGCCATTAATGAATATACTTAAATCAGTTATGATATTTAGTCTATCAATATTATTGAATCCATACTGTTTCCATAACAATTGATACCAAAAATTGCAATTAATTATGAAAATGATTATCATTTTTAGGTGTTTAAAAATCTTTTATGTCAATTTTCAAAAAACTTTTAATAAATAAAAAAGGTTCAAGTAATTCAATTATTAAAAATTCAGTTATAGCAGGAACTATAATATTTTCTGGTTTTGGGCAAGATGTTTTAGCCAAAGGAAAGTCATATGTAGCTGTAGAACCACTTGTTTGTGATTTAGTAAAATCAATAGCATTACCTTCAGATAAAGTTGCCTGCTTAGTGGATAGAAAGCAGGACGTACATGACTTAAAAATCAATCCGAGACAAGCTCAATTACTAAATAGTGCAGATAAAGTATTCACTCTTGGTAAAGAGATGACTCCCACAATGAAAAACTGGGAAGATAAGTCGAATACTGTTGTTGTTGGTGTTAGCGCTATTGAAGTTGAAAATCCTTCAAGTGAAGAAGGTGGGGCTTTCGAATGGGCTGGAGTTTTTGATCTTAAAGCTGGTTCATACAAATGGACTTTTGCAAAAGTTGATGGGGAATATGCAGATCCAGCAATGAAAATGGTTGTTCTGAAATCTGGTGATATTGAAACATCTGAAGAATTAGCAGAAAACATGCTTGGATCGGATGAAAATATTGCTAAAAGCGATGGTGGAGAACTTATGGAAAGTGACAAAGCCTATGTTCTAAACTTTGATCAAAAGAAAGACGTTACAGAATTCAACCTTAAAATAAAAAATGATGGTAAATATGCATTTTTTACAGAACATATGCCTTTTGAATTTGAAGCTGATGAACATTTTTTAAAAGATCTTGCAAAAAATGATGTCGAGCCAGTTGCACAGGAACCAGATATGGGAGGTCATAGTGAACATGGAGCAGAAGGATTTGAATGGGCAGGAACTTTTGAATTAGATGAGGGATCATATAAATGGTCGTTTGCAAAAGTAGATGGTGAGTATGCTGATCCTGCTATGAAAATGGTTATTCTCAAGTCAGGTGACATTGAATCATCTGAAGACCTTGCTAAAGAATTATTAGAATCTGATTCTTCTATTAATAAAAGTAATAATGATGTCCTTGTTGCCAGCTCTGAAGCCTTCTCTCTTAATTTTGATCAGAAAAAAGATTTAACCGTTTTTAATGTAGATATAAAAAAGAAAGGAAAATATACTTTCTTTACTGAACATATGCCATTTGAATTCGAGTCAGATGAGCACTTCTTTAAAGATGTTTCCAATTCTGATGTAGAACCCATAGCACAAGTACCTGATGAAGGAGGTGGCCATCATCATCACCATCATGGACATGGCAGCTTAGACCCTCATGTTTGGCATGATCCAAGTAACATAATAAAAATGAGTAATGTTATATCAAAAAATCTAAAGAAAGATATATCCATTTTTAATAGAAAAGATAGGAAAGCTATAAATGAAAGAATCGATAGTACTGAATCTATTCTTGGCGACCTAAAGGGATGGATAGTTGATCAGGTTACCACTATCCCAGAGTCAAATAGGGTAATAGTCTCAAAACACAAAGCAATGGATTATTACGGAAATGCTTTTGGTTTGGAGACAGTAAGTCTATTAGATTTTCTTGGCGATTCATCAAGCTTAAGGCCTGAAAATATCAAGACAACTCTAACGATGCTTGAAACAGAAAATGTTAAGGCAATATTCCCTGAACAAATTCCTGCATCAAAGTTATTAAAAAACTTAAGTAGGCAAAGTTCTGTGCCATTAGCTAATAGTCAAATATTTGTAGATGGATTAATGATGACAGGAAATACAGTTTCTGTTGCTGTCCACAATACATGTACTATTGTTGATTCATTGGGTGGATCATGTGATAAGAAAGCAGGCAAGGACCTGGAAAGCAACTGGAGTTTTCAAAATAATTAAATTTTTCTATTAATAACGGTTATCATTAACAAAAAATGTCTAGTATATTATATGCTAGACATTTTTTTAATTAGATCAATTAATAGATGAGTATCAACGAAAAAGTTCCTGTAACAATCCTTACTGGATTCTTAGGCTCAGGTAAAACAACTCTCCTTAATAGAATATTAAGTGAAGAGCATGGTAAGAGAATAGCTGTTATTGAAAATGAATACGGTGAAGTTGGGATAGATCAAGGTCTTGTAATAAATGCCGATGAAGAAGTATTTGAAATGTCTAATGGTTGTATTTGCTGTACTGTTCGCGGAGATCTTATTAGAGTCCTTGGTAATTTAATGAAAAGAAGGGATAAATTTGACTATGTTTTAGTTGAAACAACTGGATTAGCTGACCCTGGTCCTGTTGCTCAAACATTTTTTATGGATGAAGAAATTAGTTCTGAATTCACACTTGATGGGATAGTTACATTAGTTGATGCAGCTCATATTGATCAACAACTTGGACGTAGTGATGAGAGTTCTGAGCAAGTGGCATTTGCAGATGTCTTAGTTCTTAATAAAACTGATTTAGTCTCAGATGATGCTCTTGATAACCTTGAATCAAGATTAAGAGATATGAATCGAATGACTCGTATTATTCGAGCGGAGAAAGCAGAAGTTCCTATTGATACAGTTTTAAATTTGAGTGCATTCGATCTTGACCAAATTTTAAAGCGAAGACCAACTTTCTTAGAACCTGAATATCCTTTTGAATGGTCAGGAGTTTATGAGGTTGAGCCTGGAAAATATGAATTAAAACTTGAAGAAGGGCCTGATCCTGAAATGTCTTTAGTAGCTTTTGCTAATCAAGGATTTAGTGAGGAAGAATTAAAAGAGGGTGCAGAAGCCTCTGTAAGACTTTATGCAGAAAAAGCTAAAAACTTAGAACCTGGAAATACTATTCCATATGATGAGCATGTAAGTCTTAAATTACAAAACAAAGGATCTAAATCTTTTATTTTGGATGTTGAAAAAGCGTCAAAAGTTGGATTGTTCACACAACATACTGCTGAAGAATTCAATATGAAAGTGCTAAAAATAGATTCCCAAAATAATGTAAAGGAAATTCCTTTTAAAACTGAAAGAAACTGGGTCGCAGAACATGAACATGATGATGAAGTTGGATCAATTGCAATAGAGCGTTTTGGAGATGTTGATCCTGAAAAGTTGAATACTTGGATGGGAAGACTTCTTTCCGAAAAAGGAGTTGATATATTCAGAACAAAAGGGTTTATTAGTTATTCTGGCAACCCACGCCGAATAGTATTTCAAGGAGTTCACATGTTATTTACTGCCCAACCAGATAAAGAATGGGGAAATGAGCCACGCAGAAATCAACTTGTGTTTATTGGAAGAAACCTAGATGAAAAAGAGATGCAAGAGGGATTTGATAAGTGCCTGATATAGAACCCTTTAGCCCAAGAGGCATGTTTCATGATGGATGGTCTGCGGAGGTCGATGATTATGCAATAGTTTGTGGTTGGGCTTTAGGAGGAAAGCTATTTATTGTTGGAGATGTAATAGGAGGACTTTATGGGTTCGAAGGCAAAACAGGTAACCTTATTTGGAAAAAGGATGAAACCCACTCAGGAGGTCTTCTCGCTATGTCTATCCATCCAAATGGAGAGATTTTTGCGACTTCTGGACAAGACGGAATAGTACGAATATTAAATTGTAATAATGGGGAAGAAATTAAAGCCATTAAACTAGGTAAAGGTTGGGTAGAACATTTAAGTTGGTCAAATGGCGGTTTATATTTGGCCATAGCTTTTTCAAAAAAAGTATATGTATTTAATCAAGAAGGTAATGAGGAATGGGTTTCAGAAGATCATCCGAGTACAGTAAGTGCCATATCGTGGTCGAATAAGAATGAATTAGCAACTGCATGCTACGGACGCGTAACTTTCTTTGATGTAGCAAATAAAAAGACTAATCAGAAACTTGAATGGCAAGGTTCACTAGTTTCGATGCAGTTAAGCCCTGATGGAGATATTGTCGCCTGTGGGAGTCAAGATAATTCGGTACATTTCTGGCGTAGATCAACTGGACTTGATGCTGAAATGACAGGTTATCCAGGAAAGCCTTCTCACCTTTCTTTCGATGATACTGGCATGCTATTAGCAACTAGTGGTAGCGAAAGAATTACAGTATGGAGTTTTTCAGGTAATGGACCTGAAGGAACGATGCCGGGAGAATTATCTCATCATACTGAACCAATTTCCAGCCTAGCTTTTTCTAACAAAGGTTTGCTAGTTGCTTCAGGTTCAAGAGATGGATCAGTAGTAGCTAGTTTTCTTAAAAACGACGGTAATGGGGATCCTGTAGGAGCTGCTTTTGCTGGAGATTTAGTTGGAGATATTGCTTGGAGACCCGATGACTGCGCTTTGGCCGCAGTTAATGCAAAGGGTATTGTAACCGTTTGGAATTTTAAAGTCCGTACAAGTTCTTCTTCAAAGGGGTTCAAGTAATTTCTAGCTTATAGATTTACCAATAATTGGTTTTCAAATGTCTCTCAATACAAATTACTTCGCAATCATTATCTATACCTTTTGGATGAATATCGCAATATGAAAGACATTGTAAATATTCATCTACGGGATTATTAATATCAATATTATTTTGATTATTTTGAATGTTTGAATTAGTCATAAATAGATTTCCTCAATTCATTTACGGTTAACATATACGAGAGAGATAAGAAAAGATATAAGCAAAACTTCCTAAAAAACTAAACAAGAAATAAATAAAAGTTAAAGGGGAAAATTAACAAATTGATTAACACTATCGGACATTTTGGATTAAAAATCAATGCGTATAAAAACGGATTGTTTTTTTAAAAGTTTTTAATTAATTTGTGATTGTTGAGTTTTAGGAGGTCTTTCAAAATGATCGATAGCCAGCCTGCAATTTCAGAATAATTCCGTACTAATTTAATTAACTGCTCCAATTATTTTTTATTAATGTCTGAACTTACTTCTTCCGCATCGTTTAGGTGCCCAATAAGAAAAAAGTTCAATTCTAGAGTCTTTGCCCCAGTTAAAAACAATTAGTTTTTTAAGATTATTTTAGCTGAACAGTAATTAACAAAAAGGATCAATGATTTAGGCTAGTTGTTAATTTTGATATATAAAATAAGTAAGAGAATAAAAGGAGAGCTTTTAAAAGCTCTCCTTTTATTTGTGCTAAAAAAAACTTTGGCATTATTATATTTTTTTAGCTATTTATTATAGAAAGAAACTTTATTTGGATAGAGAAAAAATAATGTCAAAAAAACCTAGATTTTTTTCTGATTTATTAGCTAGATTTGTTAATGAAATTGAATACAAAAAAGTTTTTAAGAAATTAAAGAAACATGATCTTATGGCCGATATAGATGATCAGAGATCACACCATTTCTATTCATAGAGAAGGGGACTAAATCTATCTATTGGTATAAATCTATTACTTCAAAAATATTGCTTTGGCTAGAAGTCTTCTTACAAAATAATTTTTTTATATTTCTAATAATAAAAAATAAATTTTGTTTTAATCCATGAATAATTATTATTGTCCGTACTGTAGTCCTAAATATCAATTTCAAAAGAAATCAACTTCAGGAGAATTAATATGTGGGTTATGTGGAGACCCTCTAATAAAAAGGCAATTTATTAAAATTAATCAAATAATTGCTATCGTTGCCTCCTTATCGTTAGTACTTCCTTTGATTTACACTTTTATTATTTTAATTAAAAACCAAGTAAATCCTCCTAGGAGAAATTACCAAGCTTATACAAATTCAATCGAGAAAATTTCAAAATTAAAAAATTTATCAACCTCTACAAAGTGATTTAATTAAACAAGAATTATTATCTTCAACTTGATTTTTATTAATAATATTGTTTAATTCTTTATTCATAATTAATGGTCTAATAGATTCTCTACAATGATTTTCACATCCGCCATTAAAAGAATCATGAGCTTGTAAAAAGTTAGTATTTGTGAATAAGATAAGTAAAATTAAATTTAGAGTTTGTTTTATTTTGTATTTCATTTTTAGAAAATTATTTACCATTCGTAAATAAATAATATCAACTAATTCCAAGGAGTGTTAATCAGTCCCCAAATATCAAAAAAGAAAAATAAAATCGCAATAGCCACTAAATCCCAAGCCCTTTCCCTAAAAGCCCAAGGTGCTATAAAAACTTCTCCCAAACCATGAATTGCAGCTCCAGTAGGTAGATGATCTAAAACAAGCAAACTATGAGAAAGAATAAAAAGTAAACTCGCAAAATATCTTAAAAAAACAAATTGCCAATTACCAGAGTTCATGTTTTTTATATTTTTAAGAAATATAGTTCAATGCATAAATTATTGAAATAGATTTAGTCTGTAGATATTTCGTTTTGTAGTTTTAAATACTAAATAAGGTTCCAAGCTAAAGTAAAAGTTTAGTAAAAGAAGAAGTATATGTTTTCAAATTATCGTCCTAAAAATAATTTTGACGAATACTTTAAAGATAATTTGAATTCAGCTAGAGAAATATTAAATCCCTTATTATCTTTACTAGATAATATGGGTTTAGACGATCTAAACAGAAATCATTCGGCCGCCAAGAAGCTATTACTAAGACACGGAGCAACTTTTAGGTTAAACGACACAGGCTTAAAAGGTACAGAAAGAATATTACCTTTTGACCCTTTACCGAGAATAATAAGTAAGCACGACTGGATAACCTTAGAAGAAGGCTTAAAGCAGAGACTTGAGGCAATAGATCTTTTCTTAGATGATATATATAATTCTCAAAATATAATTAATGATGGAATAATTCCAAGAGAATTAATTGAGAGCTCAGATGGATGGAGGCCTCAAATGTTGGGTTTTAAGCCTCCATTGAATAAATGGTGTCAAATATCAGGACTTGACTTAATAAGAGATGGACAAGGTACTTGGCATGTTTTAGAAGACAACTTAAGATGTCCTTCTGGTGTGGCTTATTTTTTGGAGAATAGATTAGTTATGAAGAATATCTTCCCTAATCTTTTCTCAGGCAGGATAGTTAAACCTATTGATGAATACCCATCATTTTTATTAAAGACTCTCCAAGAACTAGCTATTTGGACTGATACACCAAAAATAGTTTTATTAACACCTGGGATTTTTAATAGTGCATATTTTGAACATAGTTATTTAGCTCAAGAAATGGGAATTCAATTAGTTCAAGGTCATGATTTAATTTGTAACGATGAATATATTTACTTAAAGACTACTTCTGGATTAAAAAGAGTAGATGTAATTTATAGAAGGATTGATGATGATTTCTTAGATCCTATAAATTTTAGAAAAGATTCATATTTAGGTGTTAGTGGTTTACTAGATGTCATGAAGGCAGGTCATGTTGCTGTTGCGAATGTTCCCGGGACAGGAATAGCAGATGACAAAATGATTTATTCTTTTGTTCCTAAAATGATCAAATATTTTCTTGATGAAGAACCAATAATAAAAAATGTTGAAACCTATATTTGTTATTACGAAAAGGATAGAGAATATGTCTTAAAGAACCTTCCAAAACTTGTTGTCAAATCAGTCTCTGAAGCTGGAGGTTATGGAATGTTAATTGGTCCTCAATCAACTACAACTGAGATAAATGAATTCTCAGACAAAATCAATAATAATCCTAGAAATTTCATAGCTCAACCTACTCTAGAACTTTCTACAGTTCCATCATTATGCGATGGTGAACTTTATCCATGTCACGTTGATTTAAGACCATACATTTTAAGGGGAAAAGATTCATGGGTAAGTCCAGGAGGTTTAACTAGAGTTGCTTTAAAAAAAGGTTCATTAGTAGTCAATTCTTCTCAAGGAGGGGGTTGCAAAGATACATGGGTTGTAGGAAATTAGAATGCTTTTAAGTCGGGTAGCTGAATCTCTTTATTGGATTAATCGTTATTTAGAACGTGCGGAAAATATATCTCGTTTCGTAGAGGTTAGTGAAGCAATGTCTTTAGATTGTCCACCAGGCAGTGCTGAACCATGGCTGCCTCTAATTGATGCTTCAAGTGATAGAGAAACATTTGATTCTAGATTTCCTGAGAAGAAACAGGATGATGTTATTAATTTTTTAATTAGGGATCGATTAAATCCCAACAGCATAATCTCTTGTATCCAATTGGCTAGAGAAAACGCTAGGCAAATAAGGGATGTAATGACATCTGAGATGTGGGAACAAATAAATATTTTATATTGGAATTTACAAGAAGGTGAATCTATATGGGACCTTCCAAGGCAGGAGCAATTAAGCGAAATAAGAAGAGGATGTCAGTTGTTTTATGGCATTACAGACGCAACTCTTAGCAAAGATCTTGCATGTCAATTTAGTATTTTAGGTAGATTAATAGAAAGAGCAGATAAGACATCTAGAATCTTAGATGTAAAATATTACTTATTACTTCCAAGCTTAGATGCGCTTGGAGGAGTCCTGGATGAGTTGCAGTGGATAGCTCTTCTTCGTTCGGCAGGTGCTTATCAAATGTTCAGGAAAGCAGAACAAAATTCTATCCAGCCGAATTCAGTAGCACGATTTCTCTTACTAGATAATAATTTCCCAAGATCTGTTAGATACTGTTTGGATGGTATAAGTAATACCCTAAAAATGATTAATACCTCTCCAAGTTCAGATAACCCCTCAAAACTTGAGTGCATGAGGGGTTTACTTAAAGCAAAGTGGAGTTATATCAGAATTGAAGATATAATTAATGACGGACTACATGAGGCTATTGATTCCTTACAAATTGATTTAAACAAACTGCATAATCTCATAGAAGATAAATATTTTATAAATAAAGAATTTGATCAATGAAAATTAAATATATCCATAACCTTGAATATTCCTATGAAGAATCAGTTCAATTGGGGGAACATCGATTATGTATCAAGCCAAGATCGCATGGATTTCAAAGGCTAATAAACTTTAATTTAAATATTTCTCCAAATCCTAAAATTCTTTATCCTTTGCTTGCCGCCAGTGGTGAAGAGATTAACAGAATTACCTTTGAGGGATATACCGATTCATTATCTATCAAAGCAATAAGCGAGGTTGAGACATTTAAACATCCTTGCATTCTTGATGGTGTAAAAGAAAGGGACCTTACATTACCCTTTTGTAGAAGTATCATTAATAGAGATCTTCAGGGCGCTTTGGAAGGATGGATGCCAAATGGGCAGCATGATCCTTCTGCTGTTGAATTAGCTCAAGAGTCATTAGCAGGAAGTAGCAATAATGCCTTATCTTTTACATTTCAACTTATAGAAATTATTCAGGATCGAGTTAAGTATACGAAAAGACATACTGGACCAGCATGGCCAGCGAGCAGGACTCTTAGAGAAAGGGTTGGGTCATGCAGAGACTTAGCAATGCTAATGGTTGAGTCATGCAGATCAGTCGGAATACCAAGCAGATTTGTTAGTGGTTATCATTTTGAAGATCCTTTACCAAAAGAATTTGAATTACATGCATGGGCTGAATTATATATCCCAGGAGCAGGATGGAGAGGTTTTGATCCAAGCGGTAAAGGATTAATAGACGAAAGGTATTTAACATTAGTATCTTCTTCAAAATCGAACCTAACAGCAGTGATTACTGGAAACTTTAGAGGCAAAACAAACCTTAAGAATAATTTGACATGGGAAATAAAGCCTTTAGCAATTTGTAATTAATTAAGCCTTTTAATCTTTACAATTATTTTGAGGGATATTTAAAAAATAATCTTAATTATTAATTTAATAGAGGTGTTCCTTAATTGGTGTTAACTGATACGTTATCTTCAAAATTTATCTGTTTTCATTTAATTAATATTTCAAAGAAATTGAACTCAACTTTAAAAATCGAACTTGCCAAGCCAAACAAATCTGAAATGTTTGAATTGAAAAGTTACGAAAAATTTCGTGATACGGAAGATGTCAGATTTTTCGATATTAGTATTAATAACTCAAATTTTAGAGACTTAGTAATTCATAATGGGCCAGCTGTGAGTCCGCCTAATGATAAAGAATTAGGCAATTGGCAGTTTTATATTCATCACAAACAAGAGGATAACCTTTTAGCTATTTCAGGAGGAAGAACTTTTTATCTCGTAAACTTAGGATGGGAGTATCCTTTCTACAAAGTAAGATTAGAATCATGTGGATTAATCTTAAAAATCCCTAGAGGAACTTTTCATAGATCTGTTTCTGATGAAAATGGTTCTGTTGTTTTAAATCAAGCTATAAGAGATAAGGAAGGAAGTGTTGAATCTGAATTCAAAGTTACCAATAGCAAAGATAATAAAAAACTTCACGATTGCATAACAAATTTACAACCTAAATTTAAAATTTATAGTGTTAAATAACTTTAAAAACCTTATTCAAATTTTAAAAACAATTTAAATAATTATCTTATTGAGATAAGATAAAGGAACTGTAAAATCTCAACATGAATCGATTTAGCTTTTTGAAATACTTTTTATGTATGACTTTTTCTTTTCTGATTTTTACCTCTCCTGTTTTTGCAGGTGCAAATGTGGCGTCTAAAGGAGAGGGAGATGAGGTTCCTAGTTACGTAAGATCTAATATTACTGGTTTTGATTTTCACGGAGAGGATCTTCATTTATCCTCAATAGCAGGAGCAGTAGCAAGAGATGCTGACTTTAGTGAAGTCGATCTTCATGGAACAACATTAACTTTATCTGACTTAAAAGGTTCTAATCTTAATGGAATAGATTTAACTGATACTCTCGCAGATAGAGTAAATTTCCAAAAAACAGATTTAAGGAATTCCATATTGATAAACATGATAGCTTCTGGGAGTAGCTTTGCTGGTGCTCAAATAGAAGGAGCAGATTTTTCTTACGCGATTCTGGATAGTGAAGACCAGAGAAATCTTTGCAAAATTGCTGAAGGAGTTAATCCAACTACAGGAGTTTCTACTAGAGATAGTCTTGAATGTAATTAAGTAGTTTTTTATTAGATAAATTTTTTCTTCCCATTAATATATTTATAGATCTTTTGATCTGGGTCTATAAATATAGTTTCTCCATTTAATTTTGACTTCTTAAATTTTGAGAGTCTTGCTCTATGAATATTAGATTTTCTATTTGTAATATCTTCATTATCATAAAGTCCTATATTGATATTAATATCCGGATCTGAAAATGTTTTTTCATCGTCTCGTGAAAAAATTTTTTCAATATTTGACTCTTTACTAAGAAGTTTCTTTTTAAATTTAGATAACTTATTATTCTTATTTTTTTTTATATTTGTAATTTTTTTAATTAGTAAAATTAAAACTGAAGCACAAGCAAAGCCAATTAAATATATATTCATCTAATTTTAATTTTGAAATCAAATCCTAAATTGCTTTTAGTGGTTAATATTTCCTTTTTAAAAATCCCATAGGTAAAAATCCCAGATAAAGTTTTTAGAGATTCAAAAACCAAAAAAGAGATTAATAAGAAGAAAATCATAATTGAATCAACAAGATAACTTCTTTTTTTATTTAACAAATTATTCATCAAAAATTCACCTAACTATAGTTGTTAACATTTTTATATGGTCCAAAATGTTCACTGCAATTTCTACCCATTATTTTAGCAAGATTTAAACTTTCTTCTATATTCCAATCTGAGGAAAGTCCATAAAGGATTCCAGCTGCGAAAGAATCTCCGCATCCATATGAGTCAATCTTATTGTTTTTAGTTTTAATAGCTTTATATCTTCCTCCTGGAAATACTATCCCACCATTTTCTCCTTCTGTTTTAAAAACATATTTCGGTTTTAATTTTAATTCGTTTAAAGAAAAAACTTCTCCGGGATCAAGATTACTTCCAATTAATCCATCTAAAAATATCCCAGATTCATTAATTATATTTAATCCTACTCTGGGAGTGGTACATAATGTTTTAGCTACCCTTGATTTTTTAAATAATTCTTTATCGCCTGCCGTAATAAAAACTCCATCCATATCATTAAGAGTAGCCCAATCTAAATCATCATTATGATTAGGAGACAATCTATCTCCAATAATAGTAATAGATCTTTCACCATCAGAGTCAATTACACTGAAACCTTTTCTTGTTGGTTTATCTCGCCATGCTACATGTAATTTAATACCCATATTTTCAAGAATATTAAAACATTGCTTGCCATAAAAATCATTCCCTAAAGCTGTAAAAAAATGCACTTCGCTATTGGTTAATTCCCTTAGTCTTTTAGCTATAACTGATCCTCCCCCGGCAGGATATTCTAAAGATTTTTTAGAATGCGATATTAAACCTGGTTTAGGTAATTGATCTACTTCAATAAAATTTATCCACTCAATATGTCCAATAACAGCGAATCTTAAATTACCCTTTATAAATTTAAAATCCTGCACTTTATTATTTTCTTCTTCAATCATAAGTTTATAAATACTATTATTAAGGTATATATCATTTACATATGGATTCATTAAGCATACTAAAAGATAATAGACAAAAACTATCGTATCTTTACCTTTTTCTATCAATCCTAGGAGCAATCCTTCCCATGATGGCAAATTTTGATTTTGCTATTGAATATGGAAATAGTTTTGACATTAAAAATTTTATTTCATTAGCAAATGCTAATCCAGCAGCTCAATCCATTTCTAGAGATTTATTGGTGGGAGCCACTGCAGTTTTTATTTGGATAGTAAATGAATCTAAAAAATTGAATATAAAAAATATGTGGGTTGTTTATATTGGAACTTTTTTAATAGCATTTGCTTTCTCTGCTCCTTTTTTCTTATTTCTTAGAGAAAGAAGAATAATTGAAATAGAAAAAAAATAAATATTATTTACATATAACTTTTAAAATGATTTCTTAAATATCATCGCAAACATTGAAAAACAAAAAAATGAAATAGCTACCCACATAATCGATGCATAACCAAAAAGATCTAGCACTCTCCCAGAAATAAATGGCCCAAAAAAATATCCCATTGCGAAACATTGCGATAACAGTGCTAGTGCATAACCTTTTTTATTTGCAGGGGCAATACTGAAAACAACATCTGTAGATGTTGGTAGGAAGGAAGATGTGCCTAAACTTATTAAGACTATTGCAAAAAACACGAAATAGAAAGCTGAAGTATTTAAATAACTAGAAATAAATAACAAAAGTGAGGCGAAAGAAAAGTTGATTAAGCTAAATTTCAAGCCAAATAATTTTCCTTTTTTTGATATCCATGATCCAATTGGCCATTGTAAAATTAATAATAAAATCAACTGAAAAGAAATGATAAAACTAATAACTTGTTCATTTAAGACATCTCTAAAAACTCCACCCTTAACAAGATCAAGTGGTAATGTCACCTGAATTAAAGCGAGAGATGTAGTTATCAATATTACAGATAAAACTATTATGGTTGTATTTTTGTTCCACTTCTCTTGATAGATTTTAACGTGATCTAAAGCCTTTTTTTGTGAGCTCTCTAAAGTTTTTTTTATCGACTTTTTATTTCTTAAAATCAAAAAAATAATTGAAAGCATACAAAATATATCATTTAAAAAAATCGATTTAAGATAAATAAAATTATTCATAAATCCACCAATAAATACTCCTAAAAATATCCCCAAAGCCTCAGAAGTTCTTACTAGGGCATAAGCTTTTCTTGTATCAATAGGTTTACAAAAATATGGGACTACAAATTCTGCAGAAGGCCAATATATCCCCGCGGCTGCTCCGATAAAAGCTTGACCAAGTATGTAAGAGAAAGTATCTTTTGAAATAATTAAACAAAATCCTGCAGCAATACTTATGAATGAAGAGATAACTAAAGGATTATGAATTTTGCCTGTTTTATTTAGGTAATTTCCAGTAACGATTCTTGTTAAAGTACCTATGATTGCTGATATCGTAAAACCTAGACCAATTTCTGTTGCTGACAATCCAATATTATTGAAAATAAGGGATGTTAAATAAATTACTCCTCCTGCTCCAAATGAAGCAAAGAATCTTATTTTAGTAATTAACCTTAAATGAAAGGGAAATTGACTCCACCAAAGTCTAACTGTATGAAATTTATTCGGAATAATCACAATTGAAATTCATTTTTATACTTTTTTTAAGTTTCTTTAGTTTTAGTTCAGCAAAAGATGCAATAGCAGCTGAAAAGATAAATTTCAAGTTCGAAGAGATGTCAATCCCTTTAACTATAGATCAGTTATTAAACTTAGAGAATTATAAGGATGATTCTACAGAGCTAATAGAGTGGTTTAAACAAAATGGATTTTTAAAAGTATTTGAGATATCAAAAATTTTAAAATTCCCAGTTTTTAAAGAAGAAAGTTTAAACAGGCAAGTATTAAGAAGTTGGGTAGGTAGAAAGATTCTTTCAGAATTAAGTAATACTATTCTGGTTCCCAATGACAAAGATGGTATTAAGGTTTTTAATACAATAGAAAGTTTGTTGGAAGTCAAAAATGAAGTTTCGACTTTGGACATCCTAAAGGATTTACCTTCAGAAGAAATTTCATTAGATATTGATAATTTAATCTTAATAGTTTCTTCATGGAAAAATGAATTAGCAAAGCAACAAAGTCTAAACCTAAAATTAAAATCATTAGAAAAAACCAATAACTCTTTTTCTAAGAAAAAAGTATATAAAGATGATTCAGATCTTATAAAAATTAATAAGAAAATTTATTCGCCACATAGAGGTGAGCCTTTAAAAATTGAATTATGGAAAAATAAGAAAAACAAATCAAATAAAGATCTTGTTATATTTATGCCAGGACTTGGAGGAAATATTGATAATTTCAGATGGATTGCCATTGAATTAAGTAAGAGAGGTTGGCCCGTAGTATTTATAGACCATGAAGGAAGTAATTCAGAGGCATTATTAGAAGTTATCAAGGGTACTAATTCAATTCCAACTAGTGCTGACTTTTTTTTATACCGTATCAAAGATTTAGATACAGTAATAAAAGCGCATAATAATGGGAAATTAGGATTAGCCAATGATTCCTATATTTTAATGGGACATTCATTAGGAGCTTTAATAGCTTTTTTATATGAAGGTGATTTACCTAAAGATGACTTTGAAAAAAGATGTGATTTAGCTTTAAAAGATTTTGCGATAACAAATTTATCAAAATTAATCCAATGTCAATTAAACGAAATTCCATTACCCGAAATAATCAATTCAAAGAAAGCAAATGGAATCATAGGATTTAATTCATTTGGCAGCATAATCTGGCCAAATGAAAAGAATTCTGGAATTGAGATTCCAGTACTGTTAATTGGAGGAACTTATGATCTTATAACTCCCTTAATTAGTGAGCAATTCAAAGTATTTTTATCTACAAATAATAATCCTTTAAATAGATTCTTGATTATTGAGGGATCAAGTCATTTTTCACCAATAAGAATCAATGATAAGTATTCAGAAAATATCGAAAATAATGATATTTTTAAAATAAATAAATCCTTTATTGGATCTAATCCTTACTCTTTTCAAAATTTATCTTTGAAAGTTATTGTAGAGTTTTTAGAAAATATAAAAAATAATGAAAGCATTGAAGTTATAAAAAATCAAACTGAAAGCAATCTTGATTTTCATCTTTTAGATAGAAAGGCTTTAAAAGCAATAATCAAAAATTAGTATTCAATTCGAGGATCTAAAATAGAAATTAAAATATCCACAAAAAGATTTAATGAGACTATTAGTAAAGAGGTTATAATTACAATTCCTTGAACAACAGTATAATCCCTTTGGGAAATAGCTTCATGTAACCTTAAAGCTATCCCTGGCCATGAAAAGGTAACTTCAAAAAGAAGCGCTCCTCCTGCTAAAGAAGCTATTGTTAAGCCTGAAATCGTAACAATAGGCAAAAGTGCATTAGGTAAAGAGTGATTTAAGATAATTTTCCTTCTTGAGATTCCTCTGCATAAAGCTGCATTTACATAATCACTTTTTAGTGTCTTGTCTAAATTTATTCTTAAAGATCTACTAAAAATTCCGCTCAAAAGAAACCCAAGAGTTATTGAAGGAAGAGCAAGATGATATAAACTTTCTCTTAAATAGATAAGATTATTATTTAGAAGACTATCTAAAACTAGAAAGCCTGTAATTTTAGGTTGGCTAAAAGTGATTGGGAACCTCCCACCAATTGGAAAAATTCTTAAATATACCGAAAATATTAATTGAGCTAAAATTGCCCCCCAGAAAGGTGGAATTGCATATGAAGAGATTCCTATTACTCTAGCTATGTAGTCTCCTTTTTTTCCTTTATTTTTTAAACCAAAAAAACCAAGAGGAAAGCCTATGAAGATAGCAAAGAATATTGAAAAGATTCCTAGTTCTAAACTCGCTGGTAATGATTTAAGAATAATATCAAGAACCGGTTCTTGAGTACTTAAAGATTCTCCAAAATTCAAGTGCAAAATATTATTAATGTAAGAAAGATATTGACTAAGTAGAGATTCATTTAAACCTAATTTATATCTAAGAATTTCTCTTGAAGCTTCATTAGCTCCAGATCCTAAAATTGCGTCAACTGGGTCTCCTGGCGCAACTCTCAACAAAATAAAAACTAATGTAGATATAATCAACAGCATTAAAGGTATTAAAGAAATCTTTAATAAAGAATAATTTAAAAGTTTATTAAGATCTCTACTCATTAATGAATTTGAGATCACTCATTAAAATAATTCCTGCACCATTAAAAATAGGTTTTGAAATTTGATTTTGCGACCAAGCTTTTTGAGATGAAATCCATATTGGAATATAAGGTATTGATTCTGAAGCTATTTTCTCTATTTCAATTAATTTCGCTAATCTTTCTTTACCGTTTAAATTTTCGCTATCAAGAAATAAATCTTCTACTGTATTCGATCCCCAAAAACTTCCGCTGTAAACAGATTCTCCTTTTTTACAGTTTTCAGCATCTATTTCACTGCAACTTAGAAGGGGTGTTAAATATGCCTCTGGGTCAGAATAAGCACCTGTCCAATCAAGAATAACCGCTGTATATATTCCTAAATTCAGATTCTTATAAATAGTTGTGGACTCTACTCCGTTGAGTTTAATATTAATACATTCATTCAAAATATTTTTTATTTGTTCTTGCCAAGAAAGAGCAATAAGTTTATCAGCAGGTACGTTAGATCTATAAGTAAGAGGAAAATCTAAAACATTACCATTACAGTAACCTTCTTTTTGTAGTAACACTTTTGCTTCAAAGGGATCATATTTTGGCCATAATTCTTTCTTGTTATTTTTTTTATAAATTGGCGGAACAAGTGATCTTGAGGGTTGCCTTAATCCATAACTAACCTTTTCGCTAATGAAGTCTCTATTAAGACTTTTAGCTATAGCCAACCTTACATTAATATTATTTAAGGGATAAGAATTTGTTCTTAGACTAATAAAACTTATTTCTGTAGCCGGACTCTTTCCTTCTTTAATTTCTTTGTTATTGCTTAATAAATTTAAATTATTTCTTTGAATATCATCGATTGAATTTGATAAAAGAACATCAATTTGTTTACTTTTTAGAGCTCCGAAAAGAGAAGAAGAGTTGGAATATCCAA
>QCVV01000006.1 GCA_003210235.1 Prochlorococcus sp. AG-686-O05
GTTTTTAAATCCAAAAGGGACATTCCAGGCTGGGGAGATATTTTCTCTGATAATGTGTTTTTTGCTTCTTTAAAAAATGAAAGTGAAAAAAATGCTTTTTGTAAAATAGTTGATAATTATCTTTCTGTTTTAATTCAGTTAAGTCAAATAACTAATCCTGATTGTGATAATAAGTTAATTGAAGAAAGAATTCATTATCAAAAAAATTATTGTGTTCAGCAAATGAAAAATGAAAAAACAAGTTTAGTTTTGCTTAAATATTTTGATAAAATATGGGTAGATGATTATATCAAAAAAGTACTATTTGATTTTTGATGTTTATAAATAATCTTAAAAATTTATTCTTTTATTTTTTGATATTTTTACCATTATCGATTGGAATAAGTTCATGTTCTCAAAATAATAAATTAACTTCTAACTCTAATACAGAAATTACCTCTGATTTAATTCCTGTAATAGAGGCAGTTGCAGCATTAGGTCAACTTTCTCCAGCTGGGGAGATTAGGCAATTAGCAGCACCAATCTCTCAATTTGGATCATCTCCTCGTTTGTCTGGACTTTTAGTTAAGGAGGGAGATTTTGTCAAAGAAGGGTCAGTTCTAGCCGTTTTTGAAAATAGGAAAAAATTAATTGCAGATCTTGAAAAAAAGAATAACCTTATCAAGACTAATATTTTAGAGATTTCATTAAAAGAAGATCAAGTTAAAAGATATGAATTAGCCGTTGAAAAGTCAGCATACTCATTGGTACAACTTTCTCAGAGACAAGATGAATTGTTAAAATTACAAAAACAAAAAATAATTAATGTTGGGGATAAAAAAAATATTGAGATAGATCTTTTTAACTCTCAACTTAGAAGCCCAATTGATGGCTATATACTTGCTATTAATACAAGAGTTGGCGAAAGATCTAAAAACGAAGGGATACTTGATATTGGCTCAAGTCAGAATATGGAGGCACTTATAGAAGTCTATGAATCCGATATAAATAGAGTATTTATATCGCAAAATGTTGAATTAAGTAGTGAAAATGGAGGCTTTAAAAAAATTCTAAAAGGGGAAGTAATAAGAATTAGCCCCCAAGTAAAACAAAGAAAAGTCTTATCCACAGATCCTACAGGTGATGCCGATGCACGTATTATTGAAGTTCTTGTAAAGCTAAATGCGGAATCTATAAAATTAGTAAAAAATTATACTGGTATGAAAGTCATTGCAAAATTCCTGCCTTAATGAATTTTTCTTTCATAAAATTTAGGAAAATACCTTTAGCTTGGTTGTTACTAACTAGACAGCCACTTAGATTAATAGTTGCTATTGCAGGAATTAGCTTCGCAGGGATTTTAATGTTTATGCAGTTAGGCTTTCGAGATGGATTATTTGATACAAGTGTAACTATTCATAAACTTTTGGATGCTGATCTTGTGTTGATAAGTCCAAGATCAAAAAGTTCTATAAGTATGAGTGGGTTTCCAAAAAGAAGATTGATTCAAACTTTAGCTTTAGAAGACGTAGAAAAAACTGCCCCTGTTAACTTAACTTATCTTCTCTGGAGGAACCCAGAAAATTTAAAAACAAGATCTATTTTAACCTTAGGATTCAATCCTTCAGATTCCCTTTTACTAAATGATGGATTTTCAATAAAGGCTGATAAACTTAAAAATCCAGGAAGAGTTCTTTTTGATAAACTTTCAAGACCAGAATTTGGGCCTATAGAAGATTGGTTTCTTTCGGAGAGGAAAGTAGAGACTGAAGTTGCTGGTAAAAGAGTATTAGTTGAGGGCCTTGTTGAGTTAGGTCCTTCTTTTGGAGCAGATGGAAACCTCATAACAAGTAGAGAAACATATTTAAGGCTTTTCCCTGCAAATCCAAAAGGAAGTATTGAAATAGGTTTAGTGAAACTTCGAAGTGGTGCAAATCCTATTTTGGTATCTGAAATTTTAAATAAGTCTTTACCGAACGATGTTCGTATTTTAACAAAAGATCAATTTATAGAATTTGAAAAAAATTATTGGAAAAATAGCACCGCGATTGGCTTTATATTTACTTTAGGAGCTTTGATGGGCTTCGTTGTTGGTTGCGTTGTTGTATACCAAATTCTTTATAGCGATGTTACTGATCATCTTCCTGAATATGCAACCTTATTAGCTATGGGGTATAGACTAAAGTCTTTGTTTTTTGTTGTAGCAAGAGAAGGCTTTTTATTAGCATTATTTGGATATTTGCCTGCTTATTTTTCTGGCCAAATACTTTATTCAGTAGTAAGAAGTTCTACAAAATTACCCATAGTAATGGATGCCAATAAAACAATTTTAATTTTTATTTTGATCTTGGTTATGTGTATGGGTTCTGCTGGAATTGCTATGCGTAAACTAGTCGATGCAGATCCTGCTGAAATATTTTAACTATAGTTATTTGTATGCCTAAAGCCATAAATAAAAAAGAGAAAAATTCAAAAACTGTTTCGATAAATAATTTGAGTCATTTTTATGGGATAGATGAAAATAAGAAAAAAGTACTTAATAATGTAAATTTCTTTATTGAAAAAGGAGAGTTAGTTCTTTTAAAAGGACCCTCTGGATGTGGTAAGACAACTCTTCTAACTTTAATTGGTGCATTGAGAACATGCCAAAGCGGAGATTTGACGGTTTTAAACAATCAACTCAATGGGGCTTCAAGAAAAACTAGACAAAAACTTCGTAGAAATATTGGAATGATTTTTCAGGGACATAATTTGCTTAGATGTTTAACAGCAGAACAAAATGTTCAGATGGGTGCAGATTTAATTAGAAATTTAACGTACTTGCAAAGAAGAGAAATAGCAAGGAAGTGGTTATCTGCCGTGGGTTTAGAGGATCATCATAAAAAATTGCCAAGTGGATTATCTGGAGGGCAGAAACAAAGGGTTGCAATAGCAAGAGCATTATCTGCGAATCCAAAGCTATTACTTGCCGATGAACCTACTTCAGCTTTAGATAGTGTTACTGGAAGAGAAATAGTTTCTCTTTTACGGAAATTAGCAAAAGAGCAGAATTGTTCTGTTCTTATGGTTACTCATGATCCAAGGATTTCAGATATGGCGGACAGGATATTAAACATGGAAGACGGTAAGATATTTAATGCACTTAGTGAGCTAAGATAGTTAAAAGTTAAATAAATTTTTTATGTCCAAGAGAAGAAATTTAAAAAAAGAAAAGGCTGACCGTAATCGTGCATATGCTAGAAAATTCAAGAAAAGAAAGCTAAGATCTGATGGCAGACCTGATGGAAGTCACGTAACTGGTACTGCTAATAATGGCGGAGCAGCTGATTAATATATCTTTGGATCTTTCATCTTTTAAATTCTGTATATTAAAAAATGAATAATATATGGTCATGAATGTAAGTATCGTTATTCCCACTTATAATAGAAAGCCAATATTGAAAAAATGTCTAAAGGCTCTTGAGAATCAGATTTATGACGAGAATATCAGTAATTATGAAGTAATAGTTGTTGATGATGGCTCCACAGATGGCAC
Organism: Prochlorococcus sp. AG-686-O05; assembly: GCA_003210235.1. GTDB lineage: Bacteria > Cyanobacteriota > Cyanobacteriia > PCC-6307 > Cyanobiaceae > Prochlorococcus_A. The sequence continues at coordinate 3,515 of QCVV01000006.1, forward strand.
AACCTCTTGGATAAGAAAGAATATTGAAGTTCTCTCTCATGTCGTCTTATATGAACAAGAACATGGTGGACCTGCGTTAGGAAGAAACCTTGGTGTAATGAAATCTAAATATGAAATTATCATATTCATTGATAGTGATCTTATTGTTTTAGAAGACTTTTTAGCTTGTCATGTTAATAAACTATTATCATCTTGGAATAAAAATAACAAAAAATGTTTTACTTATGGTTCAGTTATTAATACTTCTAATTTCATAAATCCAGAAAGTGAAATGTATAAGTTAACTGATTTTTCCTTTGCATACTTTGCTACTGGAAATGTTGCTATTGCCAAAGAATTACTTTTAAATGTTGGGTTATTTGATTCCTCCTTTAGCCTCTACGGGTGGGAAGATCTAGAGTTGGGTGAGAGATTAAAAAAAATTGGGACAAAATTAATTAAATGTCCAGAAGCTGTTGGATTTCATTGGCACCCCCCTTTTGATTGCGGGCAGATCGAATCTTTAATATCTCAAGAAAAAGAAAGAGCAAGGATGGCTTTAATCTTTTATAAAAAACATTCAAATTTAAGAGTAAGATTCATGATTCAATTAACACCTCTTCATACTTTGCTTTGGCAAATAATTTGTCTGGGAGGATTGATAAGTATTAAAAGATTATTTCCATTATTACTATTTCTAGTTGATTCAGGTAGAAATAGAATTGCTTTGGAGATTGTGAGAATCCCACTGAATTTAATTTATGTAAAAGAGCTTAGAAGATTAATTTAAATTTTAAAGATTAATCTTAAAAGCTATTCTTTTAGTAATTCAGATTATTTGCTATAATTAGTGAAACTTAAAACCACACATCTGACTGTTTCGGGTGATTTAAATATTTAAATTTCCCGTCGGATGGAGGCTAACCCGAAACTTTTTTAAACATGGCTGTTGTATCACTATCTGAAATGATGGAAGCTGGTGCCCATTTTGGGCATCAAACTAGACGTTGGAACCCCAAAATGTCTAAATATATATATTGCGCGAGAAATGGGGTTCATATTATTGATCTTGTTAAAACTGCTTTATGTATGAATAATGCTTATAAGTGGACAAGAAATGCTGCAAAAAGTGGGAAAAGATTTCTTTTTGTAGGTACGAAAAAACAAGCATCAGATGTTGTTGCTCAAGAAGCTGTGAGATGCGGTGCTGCTTATGTAAACCAGAGATGGCTAGGAGGTATGCTCACTAACTGGACTACTATGAAAGCTAGGATAGAAAGATTGAAGGATCTTGAAAGAATGGAAAGTAGTGGTGCTATCGCTATGAGACCTAAAAAAGAAGCGGCTGTTTTGAGGCGAGAATTAGAACGCTTGCAGAAGTATTTAGGTGGTCTTAAAGGTATGAGAAGATTACCTGATGTAGTTGTTCTTGTAGATCAAAGAAGAGAATCTAATGCTGTTCTAGAAGCTAGGAAATTAGACATCTCTTTAGTATCAATGTTAGATACTAACTGTGATCCTGATTTGTGTGAAGTTCCAATTCCATGCAATGATGATGCAGTAAGATCTGTTCAGCTAATTTTAGGACGACTTGCAGATGCAATCAATGAGGGAAGAAAAGGTTCTAATGATCAAAGAAAAAATTAATTTTAATTTCAAACCTTAATAAAAACACAAACATTATCTTTTTAAATGGGAAACATTACAGCAAAACTAGTTAAGGATCTTAGAGATAAGACTGGAGCCGGAATGATGGATTGCAAAAAGGCTTTAAACGAGACAGATGGAAATGTTGAAAAAGCATTAGAATGGTTAAGGAAAAAAGGTATAGCAAGTGCAGAGAAGAAATCTGGACGAGTTGCTGCTGAAGGTGCTATTGGCAGTTATATACATACGGGTTCAAGAGTGGGTGTTCTTTTAGAATTAAATTGCGAAACCGATTTCGTTGCTAGAGGGGATATATTTCAATCACTTTTAAAGGATGTATCTATGCAAGTTGCAGCATGTCCTAATGTAGAGTTTGTTTCTATTGATCAGATACCTAACGAAATAGTAGAAAAAGAAAAACAAATAGAAATGGGCAGAGATGATTTGTCTGGCAAACCTGAAAATATAAAAGAAAAAATTGTTGAGGGAAGAATAGCTAAAAGACTAAATGAGTTAGTCTTACTTTCTCAACCTTATATAAAAGATAGTGCACTAACAGTTGAGGACCTTGTAAAACAAGCAGCAGCTAAAATTGGTGAAAATATCAAAGTTAGACGTTTTACTAGATATACATTAGGAGAGGGTATTGAAAAAAATGAGATGGATTTTGCTGATGAAGTCGCATCTTTAAAGTCAAACTAAATATCTTGAATAATAGTATCAAAGGTAAAAATTTAAATGAAGTAACGCTTCAACTCAAGAGGGCTGAAATTCAAAAAAATATATTAATAAAAAATATTTTTAAAGAATATGAAGCTTACTTTAAGATAGTAAGAAAAACTATACTTACCTCTACTGAAAAAGGAGTAGTTGGAATTTACACTGACTTTCCTAATAGAGACAAAGCATTACATTCAAGGGAATTAAATATATTTTTAAAAAATAATATTAAGCTGCTTATTAATTCAAAAATCCCATTAATAACTATTGAACAACTAAAGTTAGGTGATATTAGTGATCCTATCAAACAGTTAGTAAATGTAAATGTCTTAAAAGAATTAGGAAAATCAAAAGAATATCAAACAGTAAAATTTAATCAAGAGAATAAATTAATTTCTAGCGAATCCGTAGAATTTCATTGCAATAATAATTTAAATTCATATGACTATTATGAAACTTTAAGTGAAGATGAAATTACCTCTGTAAATATAGATGAAAGTAATTATTTAAATTCCTGTTCTAAAGAAATAAGTTTTAAAAAGATTGATGAAGAAACACATGCAGTTAAAGCTTTTCTTGAATTAATAGAAGAAACAAATGATAATAAATTAAATGACTATGAGAAAATAAATGATCAAATAAGTGATGTATTTATATCAAGTGATAATTTAAATATTTTTGAATTTATTGATAAATCATTTAGTAATTTTTTGTTAAATCTTTCATATAAAGTTAATTCTGAATTATTTAAAATAAAATTAATTAAAAAAATCATATCTGAAGATACTTTCAAATGTTTATCAAATAATAATTATTTAATAAAACATCCAAGTCCTTTTGTTATAAGATATGATTTAAATTCAAATGAGTTAACTGTAAAAAATATTAAATCTTCTGATATTCACTTATTTAATATAACTAATGTTGAATTAGAGTTTTACAATTTAGATCTTTCAATTTGTAGAAATAATATAAATGAACTAAAAAATAAGTTTAAATTATTAAATAAAAAGCAAAGATATTGGAAAAATAAGGAACATTCCTCAAATAGTTCAAAGTAATTAAAATCTAAATTTATCTTATTGATAAAGTGACTAATAATGAAGAGTATATTAATTTAATTAAGAATTGGATTAGACCCCTTCAAAAATCTCTTACGCTTGAATCCGAAAATAAATTTACTAATTTACTAGGCAAAAAACAACATTTTAATGATTATTTAAATAAGTCATTAAGTAATTTAGATAATTTGAAATTAACTAATGAATTTATTAAATTATTTAGTGAATTCTCGATTAAATTTTCTGAATATAATGATTTAGACGTCAATCAAAGAAAAAGACTAGTAATTGACACTAGAAAGGGTCTTCTTAAATTAGGAAAATCTATTGATTTAAATCATATTAATAAAAATACAGATAGTTATTATTCAAAAGTTATAGATTCTAATCTATCTTTAAATTCAGATATTGGGTTAATAAAAAGTATAGGTAAGATTAATAAAAATAAGCTAAATGAATTAGGAATATATAATGTAAAAGACATAATTAATTATTTTCCACGAACCTATTTAGATTATACAAATAGAGTTAAAATAATTAATTTAAAAGCTGATAATCTATATACCTGTATTGCAACTATTAAAAAATTTTACATTTATAAGAGTCCAAATAATAGTAATTTATCAATAATGAATATAGTTATATTTGATGAGACTTCCTCAATAAAAGTCACAAAATTCTTTTTAGGTAAGAGATTTAGATCTTATTCTTTTTTTTCTTCTCAGAAATCTTTATATATTCCAGGTACTAAATTAGCGATATCTGGAAAGGTCAAATTATCTGAGTATGGAAAAAATTTTGTAGACCCGCAGATAGAAATTTTAAATAAAAATGAAGAATCTTTTAATTTCTCAGGAAAGATTATGCCTTTATATTCGCTATCAGAATCACTATCAAATATAAGTTTTATAAAATTAATTAAAAAAGTAATTATTTATTCAAAACAATATCCAGATCTACTTAATCAAAAACAACTTAATTCCTTATCTTTAGTTTCTAAATGTGATTCTTTAATAAATATTCATTTACCTATAAATCAGAACGCTTTGATTGAGTCAAAAAAACGATTGGTATTTGATGAACTATTTCTATTGCAAATGAAGTTTTTATTGAGAAAAAGGAAGAATAATAAAAAATTAACTATTCAAAAATCTATTAAAAAAAAATTTTTACTTGAAGAATTTCTAAATAAAGTTCCTTTTCAATTAACAAAATCTCAGGAAAAAGTACTTGACGAAATTAAATATGATTTATCAGATTTAACACCTATGTCGAGACTACTACAAGGAGATGTTGGCAGTGGTAAAACTATTATTGCAATAGCATCTCTTTTAATTGAACTTGAAAAAGATCAACAAGGTGCATTAATGGTTCCTACTGAAGTACTTGCTTCACAACACTATAAGAATTTAATAAAGTTCTTGAACCCACTTTTAGTTTCTGTAGAACTTCTTACAGGTCATACCCCACAGAAAAAGAGAAAAGAAATACTTACAAATTTAAAAAATGGAATGGTAGATATTATCGTAGGTACTCATGCATTATTTGAAGATAAAGTTGTTTTTAATTCATTAGGGATGGTAGTCATAGATGAACAGCATAGGTTTGGTGTTACACAAAGAAATCGATTACTTAATAAAGGAAATAATACTAATTTGTTATCAATGACAGCTACCCCGATACCTAGAACTCTCGCTTTGTCACTTTATGGTGATTTAGATATTAGTCAGATCACAGAACTCCCCCCAGGAAGAGTTCCAATAACAACAAAAATTATTTCAGAAGAAGAGTTGAATAAACTATTTAAACGTGTAGAGAACGAGATAGATAAGGGGAAGCAAGCTTATATAATTTTGCCCCTAATTGAAGATTCCGAAAAAATGAATTTAAGTTCTGCAAAAAAAATTTTTAAATATTTATCAGAGGAAATTTTTTTAAATAATAAAGTTGGAATATTACATGGAAAATTAAATTCTGAAGAGAAAAATAATGTCATTAATTCTTTTGTAAATAATGAAGTCAATATATTGGTCTCTACTACAGTTATTGAGGTAGGAATTGATGTACCTAATGCTTCTATTATGATTATTTATAATTCAGAAAGATTTGGGTTGTCTCAATTACACCAGTTGCGAGGGAGAGTTGGGAGAGGATCCCATAAATCATTTTGTTACTTAGTAACTTCTGAAAAAAATGGATTAGAAAATAAAAGGCTAAATGTTTTAGAAAAATCTAATGATGGTTTTTATATCGCGGAAAAAGACTTGGAACTTCGAGGCCCTGGCCAACTCTTGGGATATAAGCAGTCGGGATTACCTGATTTTGTTTTGGATAACTTACCAAATAATAAAGTTTTAATTGATAAGGCTAGAGAAGAAGCTCAGAGGGTAATAACTGAAGATCCTGACTTGAGAAAAAATATTTTATTAAAAGAATTGCTAATCGACAATTCTGATAATAAATTTATTCATGACTTCTTAAATTAAAACTTTTAATTGTCAATTTTTAAATATATGCAAATATAAAATAATAGACAAAGTTCATTGAAAATTTGGAATAAGATCCCCATTAGGGAGAATAAAGATAAATTAATTGCAATACCTAGTTGTTTTAAATTTCTTTGTCCTCATCCTTACTATGATCTAGGTGCTCCTTATAAGGAAAAAAAGTCCATTTGGAAATTAAGAGAAGAAGTTGTAAAGAGATTAATTAAAGTAAATGACTTTTTAAAATTAAAAAATAATAGTTTTTCCCTTTTAATTTATGACAGTTGGCGACCTATCGAAGTTCAAAAATTTATGTTCAATAGAGCTATTATTTTGGAATGTGAAAGGCTAGATATTGGTGCTTCTGAAAAAGATATGGAACTATATCACATAGTTAAAAAAAATGTTGAGAAATTTTGGGCATATCCTTCCTCCGATGAGAGATGTCCACCACCACATTCAACTGGAGGTGCTTTAGATATAACTTTGGCCGATAAATATGGAAATATTGTAGATATGGGAAGTAATATTGATCAGATGGATGATAAGTCAAAACCAGATTTTTATAATAATATTGAAAATGAAGATGCAATTATATGGAATGAAAGAAGAAAGTTACTTAAAGAAATTATGATTAAATTTGATTTTGTTCAGCATCCAAATGAGTGGTGGCATTTTAGTTATGGAGATCAACTATGGGCTTGGAGGAAAAATAAAACTAATGCTTTATATGGAAAGATTTGATATTTAATTTATCTCGCTTAGTAAATTTGTAATTAAAGATTCTTTTTGATTGTTAATAAAATCCCCAAAATCTATTTTTGTACTGCTTATCTTCCAATATTCTAATAAGGGTTGAATAGTTTTTTCCAAATCATCAAGTTCCATTCTTTGCAAATATGGTTTAGCTAATCTTTGGAGGTTTTTACTTCCCCCCAACCATAGTTGATATTTATTCTGCCCACTCCCAACAAGAGCTAATTCTGCCATGTAAGGTCTTGTACATCCATTCGGACAACCAGTCATTCTAAATAATATTGTCTTTTCTATATTCATATCATTTAATAGTTTTTCTATTCTAATAAGAACTTCAGGCAAAATTCTTTCCGCTTCGGTCATGGCTAGACCACAAAGAGGGAGGGCTGGACATGCTAAAGCGTGTCTTTGAATTTCATTAATGTCATTAAGATTGTCATATCCAATTTTTTTTAAGGCCTTTTTAATTTCGCTTTTATTTTTATTGGGAATATTACAAAGCAAAATATCTTGATTAGGAGTAAGTCTTAAATTAAGGTCATTTTCTTTAACAAGATCTCTTATTAATGATTTCTTCGTACCAGAAAGCCTTCCTGATAGTAAAGGTAATCCAACAAAAAAATAATCTTTATTTTGTTTATGCCAACCTAGATAATCAATTAATTTATTTTCGGGTTCTTTTCTTAAAGGCTTAATTTCTTTTCTAAAGTATTTATCTAAAAGTATTTTTTTAAACCATTTAATACCTTTACTATTCAAAAGGTATTTCATTCTGGAATTTTTCCTTGATTTCCTATCTCCATAATCTCTTTGAATGGCAACGATACTTTGAATTAGTTCAAAGGTGTCTTTTTTTTCAACATAACCAAGTGGATCTGCAATTCGTGCAAAGGTCTCTTCATTATTATGAGTTCGACCCATACCACCACCGATATAAAAATTACATCCTTCGAAGTCGCCTTCTTTAGAGGTGAATGCAACTATTCCAATATCATTAGTGAGGAGATCAACAGAATTATCGCCTGGAACTGTAACGGCACACTTAAACTTTCTTGGAAGGTATGTGGATCCATATAGAGGTTCTTTTTTGGTCCCGCTAAAAACATTCTCTTTAAATTGTAATTTCCTATTCTCTTCAATTTCTTTATCTGGTTTTATCGTATATTCCAAATCGCCATCAGCCCATAGTTCCAAAAAGGTTCCTTGTCCGGCTACAGGTGTTAAAAGATCAGCAACTTTTACTGCTAAAGTTCTTGCGGTTATGTATTCTGCGGTTTCAAAAGGTGCAGCCGGAGCCATGACATTTCTATTTATGTCCCCACAAGCAGCTAAAGTTGAGCCCATTGAATTTACAATGGACTTTATTACTTCCTTTAAGTTATCTTTTCTTATCCCATGCATTTGGAATGCTTGTCTAGTAGTTGCCCTCAGTGTGCCGTTTCCAAGTTTGTCAGATAATTCATCTAAAGATAAAAATAATTTACCTGGTATTTCTCCACCTGGACTTCTTAACCTAAGCATCATCTGCCAATCTTTACTTTTGCCAGGTTTTCTGTTCTCTCTATTATCTTGTTGATAACTTCCATGAAATTTCAATAACTGAACAGCATCATTAGTAAAATGATCGCTTTCATTTCTCAATTCGCTTGCAAGTGGTTCCTTTAGAAAATCACTACCTTTCTTGAAATTTTCAAATTTAGATACTTCTAGACCATTTGCTAAGCAAACAGTCTCTTGTTTAACAAGTTCTTTTTTCTTTTTTACTTTTTCGACCTTGATCAAGGGACCATAACATATCTCTTTTTATACATTAGCGAAAAGCTTATTTAACTGGTAGTAAATTATAGTTGTAATAGTCATAAATTATTCTTGTCTAAATATTTACTTGAGATAGGAACAGAAGAGTTACCAGCAAAATTTTCTCATTCTGTAATAAACCAAATTAACTCTCTTATAGAATTTGAATTTGATAAGAAACTTATCAAATATAATAATATTATTTGCACCTCCACACCAAGAAGAATAGTTCTATTTCTTGAAGGGTTGGTTGATCAGGCGGATGATAAGACAGTAATAAGAAAAGGTCCAAAAGCTACTTCTGCATTTTTAAATGGCGTACCAACTAAAGCTGCTATAGGTTTTGCAAATAGTTTAGGTATTGATATAGATGACTTAGAAATAAGACAGACAGAAAAGGGTGAGTTTGTATTTGGAACAAAGATTGAGAAAGGAGAATCTACAAGATCTTCTTTATCTTCAATAATCCCTAAAGTAATTAAAAATTTGCAGGGCCCCCGATTTATGAAATGGGGATGTGGAAGCTTTAAATTTTCAAGACCTATTAGATGGATTGTCTCACTATACAACAGTGAAATTCTTGATTTTGTTTTTGATGAATGTGATCCTAAGATTTCAATAGGCAACAAATCAAAAAGTCATAGATTAATTAATAAATTTATTGAAATTCAATCCCCAGAAAATTATTTTGAATTAATGGCTAAGAGTGGAGTTTTTGTAAAAAGAGAAGAAAGAAAAGAAAAAATTGTTAATCTCATAAATCATGAATCTCAATTGGTAAATTTAGATCCTGATCTTTCTGATCATTTACTTAACGAACTAACTGATTTAGTTGAATCCCCTAATTTAATAACTAGCAATTTTGACAAGCAATTTCTTAATTTACCTGTTGAAGTTCTTTCAACGGTAATGAAAAATCACCAACGATATATTCCCCTGCTAAAAAAAGATAAAATTTTTTCTAAATTAGATTTAAGTTCTGAAAAGGTTATAAGTACAAATTTCTTTGTCTTATCAAATGGTCTTAGAGAATCTAATAATATTATTTCTAAGGGAAATGAAAAAGTATTAAGGGCTAGATTCTCTGATGCAAAGTTTTTTGTAGAAAATGACAAAAAAGTTTCCTCTAAAGAAAGGAATGAAAAACTTAAAAATGTTTCTTATTTGAAAGGGATGGGTAATGTTTTTCAGAGAGTAAAAAGAATAGAGGTTATCTCAGAAAAGATATTTAATTATTTAAATGATCAATCTTTAGATAATGAAAAAACTATAGAAGCTGCAAAGTACTGTAAAAACGATTTGTGTAGTGAAATTGTTTATGAATTTCCTGAATTGCAAGGGATAATGGGGGGGGAAATACTTACGAAATGAAGGTTTTAGCGAAGAAATTTGTATAGCTGTAGCTGAACATTATTTGCCTGGTTTTTATAAAGATGATTTGCCTTCTACAAAATATGGAGCTATTACTTCTATCTCGGATAAAGTAGAAACGTTAATAAGTATATTTATATCAGGAAAAAGACCAAGTGGTTCATCTGACCCGTATGCACTTAGAAGAAATTTAAATGGAGTTATTATAATTATTTGGCAATTCGAATTTGATTTGGATCTTGAAAATATTTTTGAGGAACTTCTCGAATATTGGAAAACTTTACTACCAAATTTGAAATTCGTGAAAAAAGAAGTTTTAAATGACTTAATTGAATTTTCTAATCAAAGAATTATTAGTCATCTTGATGAATTATTAATCAGTAAGGATCTAATTAAAGCTACTTGTTTTTTTGATTCATCAGCTGAAAAAAAAATAATTAATATTTTGGATTTAAAAAATAGAATTAATACTATTAACCAACTTAAAGGGAAACCAAATTTTTCTGAAATTCAAAAAGTTATTTCGAGAGTTAGTAAACTTGCTCAAAATGGAAATCTTAAAACTACAATTTTTACATGCAATGATTATGTAAATCCAGATCTATTTGAAAAAGAATGTGAAACTAAGGTATTTAAATTTATCAAAGAATTAGAAGAAATCGTTAAATTACCAAATTGGGATTATTTTCAATTATTTAGTCTATTTGAGACTAATTCTGATAATCTTAATGAACTTTTTGATAATGAAAAGGGTGTTCTTATGATGGCAGAAAATCCTGAACTTAGAAATAATCGACTAAATTTATTAGGCTTGGTAAGAAATTATTCTTTAAGGATTGCTGATTTTACACTTTTTAACTCTTAACTTTAATTCCACCTTTTATTGAATAATTCTTAAGCATTTTTTCGACTTCTTTTTCTTCTCTTACAGCACTTTTAACTGGTTTATATTTTAATGGTGCTAGTGCTTTCCCTCTTAAAATTGATCCAAGAGTGAGCATAGTTAGTTTAATTTGCTGAAGGGGTTTCATCGCAACAACTCTTTTGTATAGATAACTATCAAAAGTTAGTCTTTGAACATCCATATCATCACACATTTCAACAAAAGCTTCTCTAGCTGAATCATTTCTATAAAAAATATTTTGTAGAATTTCTAATACCTTATAGGTTGTTCCATATTTTTTATCCCATTTTTTTAAGTAATTTTTTAAATCTTTTTCTGATGGTATCTCTTCCCCATTTTTGGAAGCTTCAACAATTTCTTCAGCACACATTCTTCCACTTTTTGCAGCAAAGTATATACCTTCTCCAGAGCTTTTCGTTACATAACCAGCTGCATCGCCTACCAAAGCCATTCTGCCTACAACTCTTCGAGGTCTTGGATGCTCAGGAATAGGATGTGCTTCAACTTTAATGACTTCACCATTCACTAACCTTTTTTTGGCTCTATTCCTTACTCCTTCTTGAAGGCCTTTTATAAGGGATTGGTTTTTTTGCATTGTGCCTGTACCTACTGCAACATGATCATATTTTGGAAATACCCAACCATAAAAATCAGGAGAAACATCTGTTCCTACATACATCTCAGCGAGGTCTTCGTAGTAACTCATTTCTTCTTTAGGCAACTTAATTCGTTCTTGGAATGCTATTGCAACTTTGTAATCGCCTGCATCCATAGCTTTAGCAACTCTGCTGTTAGCTCCATCAGCCCCAATTAAGAGGTCTACAGTTAACTCTTTTAGTTCTCCTTTCTTTTCTCCAGAAGAAAAATCTGAATAGGAGAGTTTGTATGGACCTTCATTATCATTCCCGGTATCAATTGAAGTAACTAATCCATTAATTAATGTTGCTCCAAGTTCAGAAGCTCTGTTTCTCATAAATGCATCCATTACCTCTCTTCTGCACATTCCTATATATTCATTATCACTTTTGCCATAAACATTATCCAAGCTAATATCAACTTCTCTATTAGAAGGAGATATCATTTTCATATGTCTTACTTTTCTATCTATAATTGATTCTGGCAGGTCAAATTCCTCAACCATGCAAAGAGGAATGGCTCCTCCGCAAGGTTTTGCATTATCTAATTTCCTTTCAAAAAGCCAAGTTTTAATCCCAGATTTAGCAAGTATTTCAGCAGCACATGAACCACTTGGACCTCCACCAATTACAGCAACTCTCAACATATTAAAAAAAATTGTATCCTATTAAAAACTACATCAATTTCCTTATAAAAGTGCATTTCGTAAATTAATAGTTAATATCGAAATATCTTTTGATTATTAATCTTAATATTGAAAAAAAAGAATCTTATAAATGAAGACATTGTTATACATGTTGCTGAGAGAAGAAATTTAAATGAAAATAATTTTATATTCAAGAAATATTTTTTATTTATAGGTTTTTTTTTAATTTTCTTTTTACCTTTTATTGGCTTAGCATTTAAGAGTAATTTAAAAATTTATTTCTCTGAAGTTAATAATATTAAAAAAATTGTAAATAATGATCTTAGTATTTTGGGTCATTTACCCTACAAGGAAATTTCAAAAGATAAATTAGTTTTTATTGAACCTAATATTGAAGTTCATATTGATATGAGTGAATCTCTTATCAAAATGAGAGAAGATGCGATTAAAGATGGAATATATTTGGTTTTCCTTAGTGGATATAGATCAATAAATCTGCAGAAAGATATTTTTTATTCTTTAAAATCCATGAGAAATCAAATCGCTGCAGAGAGAGCTAGGGTCTCAGCACCACCAGGATATTCTGAACATAGTACAGGATTCGCTATTGATATTGGAGATGCTTACAACAGAGAAACAGACTTTGAAGTTGAATTTGAAAACACGGATGCGTTTAGATGGCTTAAAAAGAATGCAGCCAAATATCATTTCAAATTATCTTTCAATCAAAATAATAAAAATGTTGATTATGAGCCTTGGCACTGGAGATATGAAGGATCAATTGAAGCGCTCAAAGTTTTTGAAGCTTCAAATAGGAATTTGAAAAAAGCTAAAATATTAAAAAACAAATAACTAATTACAGTTTTTGTATTTGATTTTCAAAGTCTTACAGTTAAATCCTTCAGAATAAGCATTCTTTGAGTTAGCCTTAAAATAATTAACTATTTGTTTGTAAGTTTTTTGATGTCAACTTTAATTAAAGAAATAAGAAATGTAGCAATTATAGCTCATGTAGATCATGGTAAAACAACACTTGTTGATGCATTGTTATCTCAATCTGGAATATTTCGAGATAATGAAGTAGTGCCAACTTGCGTGATGGATTCAAATGATCTCGAGAGAGAAAGAGGCATAACAATACTTTCAAAAAATACTGCTGTTAATTATAAAAACACAAGAATTAACATTATTGATACGCCTGGCCATGCTGACTTCGGCGGCGAAGTTGAAAGAGTCTTGGGCATGGTTGATGGGTGTTTATTAATTGTCGATGCTAATGAAGGCCCTATGCCTCAAACAAGATTTGTATTAAAAAAAGCCTTAGAAAAAGGTCTCAGGCCTATAGTTTTTGTAAATAAAATTGATAGACCTAGAGTAGTACCAGAAATTGCTGTTGATAAAGTTCTTGATTTATTTCTTGAATTAGGTGCTGATGATGATCAATGCGATTTTCCTTATTTATTCGGGAGTGGTTTATCTGGTTTTGCAAAAGAAGAAATGGAATCAAATAGTGATAATATGTTGCCCCTTTTTGAAGCTATTCTAAGGCATGTTCCTCCACCTGTAGGAGATTTAAATAAGCCATTGCAACTCCAAATTACAACTTTGGATTATTCTGATTTCTTAGGAAGAATTGTAATTGGAAAAATTCATAATGGAACTATAAAAAATGGCCAACAAGCTAGCTTAATCAAAGAAAGTGGGAAAACTATCAAAGGTAAAGTAAGTAAGCTATTAGGATTTGAGGGATTACAAAGAATTGATATTAAAGAAGCCTTCGCAGGAGATATTGTTGCTGTCTCCGGTTTTGATGATGTAAATATTGGAGAAACGATTGCTTGTCCTGATTCTCCTCATCCCCTACCTTTAATTAAAGTTGATGAACCTACATTAAATATGACCTTTGTCGTAAATGATTCTCCATTCGCGGGCAAAGAAGGGAAATTTGTTACGAGTAGACAATTAAAAAATAGATTGGAGAGGGAATTATTAACTAATGTAGCCCTAAGAGTTGAAGAAACGGATTCTCCAGATAGATTTTCTGTTTCTGGGAGAGGTGAACTTCATTTAGGAATTTTGATAGAAACAATGAGACGAGAAGGTTTTGAATTCCAAATATCGCAACCCCAAGTTATTTTTAGAGAAATTGATGATGTTCAATGCGAACCTATAGAAACATTAGTTTTAGATGTTCCAGAGGTGGCAGTTGGATCTTGTATTGAAAAACTAGGATCAAGAAAGGCTGAAATGAAAAACATGCAGACAAGTTCAGACGGAAGAACCCAATTAGAATTTCTTGTGCCATCAAGAGGTCTTATCGGATTCCGTGGTGAATTTGTAAGAATAACTAGAGGAGAGGGAATCATGAGTCATTCTTTCTATGAATATAAACCTAAAGCTGGAGATTTTGAGACAAGAAGGAATGGGGTGCTTATTTCTTTTGAAGAGGGTGTAGCTACATTTTATGCTTTAAAAAATGCAGAAGATAGAGGTGTTTATTTTATTAAACCAGGAGTGAAAGTTTATAAAGGTATGATTATTGGCGAGAATAATAGATCTCAGGATTTAGAGTTGAATATCTGTAAAACTAAGCAATTAACTAACATTAGGTCTGCTGGAGCGGAAGAATTAGATACTTTACAATCTCCAGTAGATATTACTCTTGAGAGAGCTCTTGAGTATATAGGTCCCGACGAAATGTTAGAGGTCACACCCGATTCTATAAGAATGAGAAAATTAAAGAAGAAGAAGGTAATCAAAAAATAAAATATTATGAGAGATGAAGATATCAAAAATTTCGAGGATATTTTTTTAGATGCTTTAAATCTTTTTAATAAACAAAAATGGTATGAAGCTCATGATGCTTTTGAAGACATATGGAATACTCTTGATGGAGATGAGAGGCAAATTATACAAGGTATACTTCAAGTATCCGTTTCTCAATTCCATTTAAGCAAAGGGAATTTAAATGGAGCGACTATATTAATGGGAGAAGGGTTAGGTAGAATAAAAAGTAGAACTAATATTGATTTAGGGATAGATCTGGAATCTTTTTGTAATTGTCTTGAGAAATTATTACAAAAACTTCAATACAGAGAGGAATTAAATGAAAATGATAAGCCTTATCTATTGATAAAAAAGAAGAATGAATTTTGAAATAAATAACGTATTTCTGACTATTGATGGAAAATCAATAGTAAAAGATGTGTCAATAAAGGTATGCCCAGGCGAAATTGTAGGTTTAATGGGACCAAATGGTGCAGGTAAAACTTCTACTTTTAATCTTGCGGTTGGCAATTTAAAACCTGATAAGGGAGATATATTAATGAATGGCAAATCTATAAATAATTTCCCTTTGCCTAGTAGAGCAAGGCTTGGTTTAGGATATTTAACTCAAGAAGCAAGTATCTTTAGAGATCTAACAGTTAAAGAAAATATTGACTTAGCCTTATATAATTCATTTTTTAGTAGCGCGATAGTAAGAAATAAGAGAGAAAAAATAATTAATGATTTTAATCTAAACAAAGTTATTGATAATTATGGTTATCAACTATCAGGAGGGGAGAGGAGAAGGTGTGAAATAGCAAGAGCTCTATCAGTTGGTAGAAAAGGACCGAAATATTTACTTTTGGATGAACCTTTTGCCGGGATCGACCCCTTGGCTGTAAATGATTTAAAGAAACTTATTATTAAACTAAGTAAGTCTGGAATGGGAATTCTTATCACTGACCATAATGTAAGAGAGACTTTATTAATTACGAACAAATCATATGTTTTAAGTGAAGGAAAGATTTTAGCGCATGGAACATCTACTGAACTTGCAAGTAATCAAATAGTGAAAAAGTTTTATTTGGGCGATGACTTTCAACTTTGAGTAGTTGATTTAGAAATAGATTTAAATTAAATTTAAATAAATTTTTTGATATATTCGTGAATATTTTATTTAATTTATTATTTTATAATTAAGTCAAATAATACAGTTTTACAATTTACTGATGATATTTTATGGATTTATCAAAAATTTAATTTACGATCCGGTATCCTCTATAGGGATTTTAATTTTTTATTTTTTATTAATTAATTTGCCTGTTTCTCTATTAGCCTTATTTAATAAAAAATCCTCAACATATGTAAGATTAATTACTATTTTAATTAATCTCCTTATAGCTTTGCAGCTTATCTTAAGATGGAGTTTATCTGGACATTTTCCAATAAGTAATTTATATGAATCGCTATATTTCTTAGTCTGGGGCATATCTTTAGGTCAATTATTAGTAGAGAATGAATACCCGACTCCGATAATCCCAGCAATAGCAATACCTATTGAACTTTTAACTGTAGCTTTTGCCTGCTTTGTTTTGCCAGATGATTTAAAGCTATCATCTAATCTTGTTCCAGCATTAAGATCAAGTTGGTTAATTATGCATGTAAGTGTAGTCATGCTTAGTTATGCCGCTCTTATAATTGGCTCTTTACTCTCGGCTTCCGTACTGTTTATTAAAACAAGCCAACCTCTTCAACTTAGAAGTAGTTCTACAGGTGTAGGTGGTTTCAAAATGTCTAATGCTTACTCGGTCAATAATATGATTGAGCCTGTAAATTTTTCTCATTCTGAGGAATTAGATACTCTTAGTTATCGATCTATATTAGTAGGATTTGTTCTTCTAACTCTTGGATTAATTACTGGAGCTATTTGGGCTAATGAAGCTTGGGGTACTTGGTGGAGTTGGGATCCTAAGGAAACCTGGGCTTTCATCTCTTGGTTATTTTATGCTGCCTATTTACATATGAGGATAAGTAGAGGTTGGCAAGGTAGAAGACCCGCATTACTTGCTACTGCTGCCTTTTTTATCGTACTTATATGCTATATCGGAGTAAATTTCTTAGGTGTAGGTTTGCATAGTTATGGTTGGATCTTTGGAATATTTAATTTATTTTAAGTTCCAATTTTTATTGCTCTGATATTATCTTTCCATTTTGAGCATCTTGAGCAACTGACCTTAATTCGTCACAACCCTCTTTTAAAGTTGGATAAGCAAACATCCCACTTCCCGCAATGAAACAATTTGCACCGGCTTCTGCACATTGCGAAATCGTCCAATTTGCTTTTATTCCACCATCAACTTCAATATCTATATTCAAATTCTTTTCAATTACGTATTGTCTTATCTTTCTTATTTTATTTAACATTGTTGGTATGTAGGCTTGGCCACCAAATCCTGGATTAACTGTCATCACCAAGACATGATCAACCATATCCATAATGTTTTCAATCATTTCAAATGGTGTATGAGGATTTAATGCAACAGATGGTGATCCACCAAGATCTCTTATCTTTCCAAGAACTCTGTGAAGGTGAACATTAGCTTCAGCATGAGCTATGACAACTCCAGGCTCTCCATTTGGACCTTTAGTGGCTTTTACATATGCCTCAAGCATGGTCTCACAATTATATTGGCTTACCATTAATTGAGTCTCAAAAGGAACTTCGCAATATTTTCTACATGCAGCAATCATTTCAGGACCAAATGTTAGATTTGGTACAAAATTTCCATCCATGACATCAAATTGAATACGGTCAACACCTGCTTCTTCAAGATCTTTAACACATGCCCCCATATTTGCCCAGTCTGCTGGTAATACTGAAGGAATTATTTGAATTGGTCGATTAACACCTGCTGAATTTTTAGAGTTAGTTTCTGGCATTTTATTTTTAAAATATTTAATAAAGATACTATATTTGGTTGCTTATTCCTAATTTCAAGACACGGCCTGATAAAGTAACACCTGCAAAGAGTTAAAAAAAGCTAATTAGCAAATTAATTCTTATAAAAAAGGCATTTTTTATGAGAATATGTTTAAAACCTCTTAGAAAATCTTTTAAAATTTAATTGTGAATCAAACTTTAATTCAAGAAATTCTCGAAGTAGTCGAGCAAGCCGCAATCGCATCAGCGAAACTTACAGGTTTAGGTCAGAAAGACGAAGCTGATGCAGCTGCTGTTGAAGCAATGAGGTTGCGTATGGGCAAAATTGAGATGAAAGGAAAAATTGTAATAGGTGAAGGTGAACGTGACGAAGCACCAATGTTATATATCGGGGAAGAGGTAGGTAGTGGAAGCGGTCCAGGGGTCGACTTTGCTGTAGACCCTTGTGAAGGAACTAATCTATGTGCTAACAACCAAAGAGGATCCATGGCAGTATTAGCTGCTTCGGACACTGGTGGTCTTTTTAATGCACCTGATTTTTATATGAATAAATTAGCAGCTCCTCCAGCGGCAAAAGGAAAGGTAGATATTAGGAAATCAGCTACTGAGAATTTAAAGATTTTAAGTAATTGCTTAGATCTAGCGATTGATGAACTTACTGTAGTAGTTATGGATAGAGCAAGACATAAAGGTTTGATCAAGGAGATTCGAGAATGTGGAGCAAAAATTCAACCAATTTCTGATGGAGACGTTCAAGCTGCAATTGCATGTGGATTTGCAGGTACAGGGACTCATTGCTTAATGGGTATTGGAGCAGCTCCAGAAGGTGTCATATCTGCCGCTGCCATGAGAGCTCTTGGCGGACATTTTCAAGGACAGTTAGTTTATGATCCTGCAATTGCGCAAACTTCTGAATGGGCCGACTATACAAAAGAAGGAAATATCAAACGTTTAAATGAAATGGGAATTACTGACATTGACAAAATCTATGAG
Source organism: Prochlorococcus sp. AG-686-O05 (assembly GCA_003210235.1). Lineage (GTDB taxonomy): Bacteria > Cyanobacteriota > Cyanobacteriia > PCC-6307 > Cyanobiaceae > Prochlorococcus_A. Next base: position 22,218 of record QCVV01000006.1, read on the forward strand.
GCCAACGAACTTGCATCAGGAGAAAATGTGATCTTTGCGGGAAGTGGAATTACTGATGGATTATTATTTAACGGAGTCAAATTTGAAAAAGACTGTACTAGAACCAGTAGTCTTGTAATAAGTACATTAGATAGTACTTGTAGATTTACAAATACAATACACATGAAAGATGGTGCTAAAAGTATTAGCCTTTAATATTTCAATTTAATTTTATGCATATTGTTGTCGTCGGACTAAGTCATCGCACGGCACCTGTCGAAGTCCGTGAGAAGTTAAGTATTCCTGATCAATCGATTTCAGAATCATTAAAAACTCTGAGTATCAATTCTGATATTTTAGAAGTTTCTATTTTAAGTACTTGTAATAGGTTAGAAATATACGCTCTTGTTAAAGAGATAAATATTGGTATTTCATCTATTAAAGAATTTTTAACAGATTACTCGAGCGTAAATTTTGAGGACCTAAATCCTCATCTTTTTGATTTTAGACAAGAAGACGCTGTTTTACATTTAATGAAAGTCTCAGCTGGATTAGATAGCCTCGTTTTGGGCGAAGGTCAAATACTCTCGCAAGTTAAAAAAATGATGAGATTAGGTCAGGAGAATCAATCTACCGGGCCAATTCTTAATAGGTTATTAAGTCAATCAGTTAGTGCCGGGAAGAAAGTTAGATCTGAAACTAATTTAGGAACTGGTGCTGTATCAATTAGCTCAGCCGCTGTAGAACTGGCTCAATTAAAAATTGGACAGGATCATGGTGTTGATGGGCTCGTTAGTTTGAAATCTGAAAAAGTTCTAGTCGTTGGAGCTGGAAGGATGAGTAGACTTTTAATAACTCATTTGAAATCCAAAGGATGTCATAAGCTCACTCTTTTAAATAGAAATATTGATAGAGCCGTTAATCTTGCGGGAGATTTCCCAGATCTTGAAATAAATTGCAAGAGTTTAAATGAATTGGATGAAAATATATCTTTATCCTCTCTTGTCTTTACTAGTACTGCCTCTGAAAAACCTTTTATTGATTTAGCAAGAGTTGAAAATATTAGTTTAAATAACAAACTTAAATTTATTGATATAGGTGTTCCAAGAAATATATCAAATGATGTTAAACATCATGCTTCTATAGATTCTTTTGATGTAGATGACTTGGAAGAAGTTGTTTCTAGAAATCAAGAATTTAGACAAAAAATAGCAAAAGAGGCTGAATCTTTAGTTAAAGATGAAAGAATCATTTTTTTGGAGTGGTGGGCTAGTTTGGAAGCAGTTCCAGTTATAAATAAATTAAGATCTGATTTGGAGTTAATAAGAAAAGAAGAGTTACAAAAGGCACTAAGTAGAATGGGACCTGATTTTTCTGCTCGAGAAAGGAAAGTTGTAGAGGCTTTAACTAAAGGGATTATTAATAAGATTCTTCACACACCAGTCACTAAATTGAGAAGTCCTCAGTCAAGAGATGAAAGACAAGCATCATTAAAAATCGTTGAAAAATTGTTTTCTTTGGTAGATGATGAATAAAATTTTTAGAAATAACTGACTTTATATTAAGTTTTTCATTAGATTTTTCTTAATACCTTTGTAAAGTGGCCATTTCCATTTTTAAATTTGCACATAATCAGTTAATTTTAATAGTTGAGTATACCTCCATTAAATTGAATGAAGCGTGTGTTGGCAATCATCCTCGGAGGAGGAAAAGGTTCTAGGCTTTATCCCTTAACAAAAATGAGGGCTAAACCTGCAGTTCCTTTAGCAGGTAAATATCGTTTGATTGATATCCCAATTAGTAATTGTATTAATTCTGGGATTAATAAAATGTACGTTTTAACTCAGTTTAATAGTGCTTCTCTTAACAGACATATTGGGAGAACCTACAATTTAAGTGCTCCTTTTGGGCAAGGATTTGTGGAGGTACTAGCTGCTCAGCAAACTCCTGATAGTCCAAAGTGGTTTGAAGGTACTGCTGATGCGGTAAGAAAATATCAATGGTTATTCCAAGAGTGGGATGTGGACGAATATTTAATATTGTCTGGTGATCAGCTTTATAGAATGGACTATAGTTTATTTGTTCAACACCATAGAGATAATAAAGCTGATTTAACTGTTGCTGCCTTACCTGTTGATGAATCTCAGGCTGAAGGTTTTGGGCTTATGAGAACAGATGATTTGGGTAATATTAAAGAATTTAGTGAAAAGCCAACTGGTGAGAAATTAAAATCAATGGCGGTTGATACCTCTAAGTTCGGATTAACCAAGGAATCGGCATCAGAGAAACCGTATCTTGCCTCGATGGGTATTTATGTTTTCAGTAGAAAGACACTTTTTGATCTCTTAAATAAGTTCCCTAGTTATACAGATTTTGGTAAAGATATCATCCCTGAGGCATTAAGTAGAGGGGATACATTAAAGAGTTATGTTTTTGATGATTACTGGGAAGATATAGGAACTATAGGGGCATTTTTTGAATCAAACTTAGCATTAACACAACAACCAAAACCTCCGTTTAGTTTTTATGATGAAAAATTTCCTATTTATACTAGGCCTAGATATCTGCCTCCATCAAAACTTGTAGATGCTCAAATTACTGATTCAATAGTTTGTGAAGGAACTATTTTGAAATCTTGTAGCATCTTGCATTGTGTTTTAGGTGTGAGAAGTAGAATTGAAAGCGATTCTGTTATTGAAGATACTCTTGTAATGGGATCTGATTTTTTTGAATCGCCAGAAGAGAGGATTGAATTAAGAAAAGGTGGTGGTACTCCTCTCGGAGTAGGGGAAGGTTCAACAATAAAAAGGGCAATTCTTGATAAGAATGCAAGAATTGGAGATAACGTGGTGATAGTAAATAAGGATAGAGTAGAAGAAGCAGATAAACCAGATCTGGGATTTTATATAAGAAATGGAATTGTTGTTGTAGTTAAAAATGCAACTATTGCTAATGGAACAATTATTTAATTTAGTTTTTCGATCATTTTTCGCTGACATAAGTAATGTTTTTTAAGCAATTTCTCTAAGTTGCATGCAATATATATTTATTGCGTTTTTTATTTTTTATGTCCAAGGCACATTTTGGTTTAATCGGTCTTGGAGTTATGGGGGAGAATTTAGTTCTTAATGCAGAAAGAAATGGATTTTCTAGTGTGGTTTTTAACAGAACCTATTCAAAAACCCAAGAATTCTTAGAAGGTAGAGGTTTAGGAAAGAATGTAGAAGGTGCTAAAACACTTCAAGAATTTGTAAATAAGCTTGAGAGACCAAGAAGAATTTTAATGATGGTTAAAGCCGGGGCAGCTACAGATGCTGTTATTGATAGTATTTCTGAATATCTTGAAGAAGGTGATTTATTAATTGATGGAGGTAATTCTCAGTTTAAAGATACTGAAAGAAGAGTTGCGACTCTTGAAAGTAAAAGCTTTGGATATATAGGAATGGGTGTCTCTGGAGGGGCCAAAGGAGCCTTGGAGGGGCCAAGCATGATGCCTGGAGGAACTAAAGCCTCTTATGACGCTATAGAAAGTTTATTGACTAAAATGGCTGCGAAAGTAGAAGACGGTCCTTGTGTTGCTTATGTTGGACCCGGTGGTTCAGGCCATTTCGTTAAAACTGTTCACAATGGTATTGAATATGGCATTGAGCAAATTCTTGCAGAAGCTTATGACCTTATGAAAAGAGTCAAAAATATGAATGGATCACAAATGGCTGAGGTTTTTGGTCTTTGGAATAATACTGATGAATTGGCATCTTATCTTGTAGAAATAACGCAGATATGTTTAGACACCAAAGATGAATTAACAGGCGAAGATGTTGTAGAAAAAATATTGGATAAAGCTGGCCAAAAAGGTACTGGATTATGGACTGTTGTTAGTGCCTTAGAACTTGGTATATCAGTTCCCACTATTTATGCTTCATTAAATGCAAGGGTTATGAGTTCCCTTAAAGTTCAACGTAGTGAAATCGAGAAAACAATTCCGATGGAAGCTATTGAAGATTTTGATTTAGGAGAAATTTCTACTGGTATGAAACCTTTATTTGATGCTGTCGTTCTTGCTACTATTGCTAGTTACGCTCAAGGGATGGACATATTAAGTGAAGCTTCATCAGTTTATAATTATGAGCTAAATATGCCATCTATTGCTCAAATATGGAAAGGTGGTTGCATTATAAGATCAAAATTATTAAAAAAGATTCAAGATGCATATCAAAAAGATCCAAATTTGAAGAATCTAATCTTTGATGATTGGTTCAACAACGAAATTTCTACAAGAATTAATAACTTAGCAAGTGTCGTTTCTTCTTCAACTAAGGCTGGTATTCCAGTCCCTTGTTTATCAAGCACTTTAGATTATTTAAATAGTTACAGAACAAACAGACTTCCTCAAAATTTAGTTCAAGCCATGAGAGATTGTTTCGGCTCTCATACTTATGAAAGAGTTGATAAAGAAGGAAGTTTTCATACTGAATGGATGAAATGATTGAAAAATCTTTGGATGAATACAATTTATTTATTTATAAAGATAAATTTGAACTCTCAATTAATGTCTCTAATTTTATAGAAAATCAAATTGTTCAAACATTAAAAATTAAAGACAGATTTCAATTTTGTGTAAGTGGTGGTTCAACTCCTAAATCTGTATATCAATTACTATCAGAAAGAGATATTGAATGGGAGAAAGTTGATATTTTTTTAGGTGATGAAAGGTGTGTTGATCCAAAATCTGAATTAAGTAACTCTCTGATGTTAAAGAATTCATTGATAACTAAATATGGTTCTAAAGCTTTCTTTTATGAAATTTTTAATGATAAAAAAGTTGACGATAATATCTCTAAAAATTTATTAATTTCTAAATTAAATGAAAAATGTAATGGTAAACCTCCATCTTTCGATTTAACTTTATTAGGCCTTGGAGATGATGGTCATACCGCTTCATTATTTCCATATCAGAAAGATAATAATGCCGATGATTTAGTAATTTTTAATGAGGGTAAGGGGCTTAAAAGAATTTCTCTAACACCTAAAGTACTCTCTGCTTCTTCAAATATAATATTTTTAGTTAGTGGAGCTTCTAAACAAATTGCACTCCAAAGGTTATTGGATAAAGATGAATCTCAAGAAAGGACTCCTTCTAAACTAATTAAATCAAGTAACCAGATATCAATATTTTGCGATGAAGAATCTTCAAAAGAATTATCAATTTAGTTAAAGTCTATATTAGTTCTAAACTAATTAATGAGTAATAAAAAAATTTTATTCCAGAAAAAAGAGTTTGAAGGATGGAAAACCTTAAACGATACTGTTATGGGTGGTTCAAGTTCAGCTTATTGCGAAAATACAAATTCTGGGTTGCTATTAAAGGGAAATATCATAGAGAAAGCTGGAGGCTTTGTTAGTTGTAGATCATCGATATATAAACCTTCATTAGATATTAACGAATATCAATCTTTTGAATTAAAAATAGATGGTCAAGGAAGAACCTTTAAATTTGCAGTCGCATGCGAAGATGACATCCTTGGCCTGACAGAATTTATTCCTGGTGGTCTGAGATGGATTAAATCATTTCCTACTAAAAAATTTGGAACAACTAAGATAGAAATTCCTTTTAATTCTCTCAATCCATCAGTAAGAGCTAATAAGGTCCGTTTCCCTTTCAAATTCAAACCATCAAAAATCAAGAGATTACAACTGCTGCATTCAAAATTTGGAGATGATGGTCTACTTAATGATGGATTCAAATCGGGTCCAATAAAAATTTTAATAAAATCAATCAGTGTTCTTTGAAGATTTTGATGAAAAATTTAATACTTTAATTGCCAAGTCTGCAGATTTAACAAATAAACCTTTTCTGCACTCAGTCGTAAAGATTAATGGGGAATATGAAAGAGATAATGTGGATATTGATTTAACTGTAAATATTTTATGTAGAGATAATGAAGGGAATAGATTGAAGATTTATGATCTTGAGTTGGAACTTTTTAAATCAAATAGTGAATTAGTTTTAGTTATTTCAAAGTTGAACTTTCCTGATGAACCTATTTTATGGAGTGGTGTAAAAACAATATGGATGAATAGTAATGATGGCAAAAAATGCTCTCCACCTAAATATAGTTCAAGATTGGAGAACCTTGCTACGAGGATAAAAAATTTTATTACCTAGAACAGTTTATTAGGAGATTATTCTTCCAAATCTGTAACGGCTCCTAGGCTTGAGGTGCTAACAATTCTTGAATATTTAGAAAGAACTCCTTTTTTATATTTTTTACTAGGCTTTTCCCAGTTAATTCTTCTCATTTCTAATTCCTCATCAGATAGTTCAACTTCGATTAATTGCTTTGTCGCATCAACAGTTATTAAATCGCCTTCTTTTATTAACGCTATATTTCCTCCAACTGCTGCCTCTGGCGCAATGTGGCCAACAACTAGGCCATAGGTGCCTCCACTAAATCTACCATCAGTTATTAGAGCTACTTTTTCTCCAAGTCCTTGCCCAACAATTGCGGATGTTGGTGCCAACATTTCTCTCATCCCTGGTCCGCCCACAGGACCTTCATTTCTTATAACAACAACATTACCAGCTTTAATATCATTATTCAAAATTGATTTGAGACAATCCTCCTCACTCTCAAAGATGCGAGCAGGTCCTTTTAATACAGGATTCTTTATTCCACTAATTTTGGCTACACAACCTTCCGAGGCTAAGTTACCTTTTAGAATCGCTAAGTGACCTTTTTTATAAAGCGGATTATCAATATCTCGAATGACATCCTGATTCTCTAGAGGTTTATCTGGAATATCTTTTAAGGATTCAACTATTGTTTTACCCTCTATGTTTCTACAATTACCATGTATCAAACCTGCATTTAGAAGTATTTTCATAACTTGTGGGATTCCACCTGCTTTATGAAGATCGACTGTTACGTATTTACCGCTGGGTTTTAAATCGCAAATTACAGGTACTTTTTGTCTTATTCTTTCGAAATCGTCAATATTGATATCAATACCTGCTGTATTTGCTATTGCTAATATGTGGAGAACGGCATTAGTTGAACCTCCAATTGCCATAATGACAGATATTGCATTCTCAAATGATTCTTTAGTCATGAGCGTTAAAGGTCGAATGTCTTTTCTAATTGCATCAACTAATATTTCAGCACTTTTTTCAGCGCTAACTTCTTTCTCATAATCTTCAGCTGCCATTGTTGAACTATAAGGAAGACTTAAACCCAAGACTTCTATAACGGCAGACATGGTGTTAGCTGTAAACATTCCTCCACAACTTCCAGCTCCTGGGATACAATTTTTTTCAACTTCAATTAATCTCTTCTCATTTATTTTCCCAGAAGTTAATTGCCCAACAGCTTCAAATGCACTGACAACTGTAAGATCTTCACCGTTTAATTTGCCAGGTTTTATTGTCCCTCCATAAATAAATATGGATGGGATATCCATTCTTGCAATTGCAATCATTGCTCCTGGCATATTTTTATCACAACCTCCAATAGCTAAAACCCCGTCCATACTTTGCGCATTGCATGCTGTTTCGATTGAATCAGCTATGACCTCTCTTGAAACTAGGGAATATTTCATTCCCTCTGTTCCCATAGAGATTCCATCACTTACGGTGATGGTTCCGAACATCTGAGGCATTCCTCCTGCTTCTCTTATTGACTCTTCAGCTTTTAGAGCTAAATTGTTTAACCCCATATTGCATGGTGTTATAGTACTAAATCCGTTAGCAACTCCAATAATGGGTTTAGTAAAATCTTCATCACTAAAACCAACAGCTCTTAACATTGATCTGTTGGGAGATCTTTGGACACCTTGAGTTATTGCAGATGATCTTAATTTATTCATATGATTTGAGAACTTTTTTTATTTTATTGCCCTAACTCCTCAAGTTGCCTCCTTACATCAGCAATTGCAGAATTAAGCTCTTCAACTTTCTGCTCTAATTTATCCCCTTCAACGCCTTTAATGTTTTCGTTAGCGTCAATAGCCTCTGAACCATCTTGAATTCTAGATGAATACATCATTGCTTTTTGTTTCTTTTCTTCTTTTCTTTTATCTGCTTCGGAGATTAACCACCATGCTAAACCTGCTGCTCCGATAAAAGCCCCACTTATTAAAGATAAAAAATTATTTGAAGACGAATCTCTATATTCAGACATTTGTAATTAATTTCTATTTATATTATATCTTAGTTCTTATCTGAAAATATAGTACTCAAACGCAATAAAGGGTCTCCAATTCCGGGCTTCAACAAATTTGAATTTTCGTCTTCTTCATCAATACAAGATGTATAAATAACTTGTTGAGGAAATATCTTTGCAATTTCATTTAAACCTTTATTGCTGCAAATGGATGATATTAATAAAATCCTATTAGATTCAACCCCTAATTTTTTTAAGTTAATAAGAGTTTCAATTGGATTTGATTTCATCTTTATTTGATCTGAATAAACCATAACACCTACATTTTCTTCGATCGTTGTTGGTAATTCTCCTAGCAAAAGAGTTGAATTGGGGATCACTTCTTTTGCTCCGTACCATAGGGATAATCCTTCAGGCATTATTGCTATTACTTTTATTGGATAATCATTATTTATAAACACACCTTCTGCCTCTCCATTATCTGTTTTTATCGACTCTTTTTTATATGGAAGCCAATCTCTTAACGCTTCATAAGTAAGCCATTTTCCTAATTGTTCATAGCCAGTTGAATATAAAATATTAGGAGTATTTTTCTCTCTTAAAATTGAAAGCCAATGTTTTATTAATGGATGAGGAGGAACAATAACCTTTAGTGACATTGCCATATATTTTCCTTTAAGATAGTAATACAAACTTTAAAACCCTAGATCTAAAATACATTTTTATTATGATTAAATCAATTAATTTTCCTTCCCTCAAGAATGCTTTAATAACTATATTTTTTATTGGAATCCTATTTTTTAATTTTGTAAACTCTGCTTGGGCTAAACGACCTCCAGAAATAAGAAACCAGCAAGACCTTGATTTAGAGGAAGATATGCATGGTCAAGATCTTAGTGGTAATGAATTTGTAAAGTTCAATTTAAATGGATTTGATTTTAGTCAAAGTAACTTGGAGGGCGCAGTTTTTAATAATAGTAAATTGCAAAACGCAACTATGACTGGAGCTAACCTTAGTGACGCTTTAGCATATGCAACAGATTTTACAGACGCAGATCTTTCAGATGTGAATTTCACAAATGCTTTATTAATGGAAAGTAATTTTGAAGGAGCTAAGATTGATGGCGCAGATTTTACTAATGCAGTTCTTAGCCGAATACAACAAAAAGAATTATGTGAAATAGCAAATGGTACTAATAGTTCGACAGGAGAAAGTACAGAATATAGTCTTGGTTGTTAGAAAACATATTTATGAATAAAAGAATACCTGTAATTGTAATTTCTGGATTTCTTGGGTCAGGAAAGACTACTTTTTTAAGATATTTACTAAGAGAAAGCAATAAAAAATTTGGGTTAATAATTAATGAATTTGGCGATGTTGGGATTGATGGTGACTTGGTTAAAAGCTGCAATAGCTGTGATGATTCTGATGAAGGTTGTATTATTGAATTAAATAATGGTTGTTTATGTTGCACCGTTCAAGATGATTTTATTCCCTCGATAAAATCACTTGTAAATTTTAATCCTGACATAGAAGCAATAATCATTGAGACGAGTGGACTTACCTTACCCTTACCATTGATACAAGCACTCAATTGGCCTGAGATAAGGTCATCAATATATCTTGATCTCGTAATTGGCATAGTCAATGGAGAGTCAATGCTTGAGGGCTCTCCAATAAATGATTTAAATAAAATAACTAATCAGTACGATGAGTTAAATAAGATTGACCATAATGCATCCATTGAAGAACTCTTTGAAGAACAGTTAGAGGTTTCTGATATCGTTCTAATATCAAGAGCAGATGTTTTAAATGAAAAAGAATTTAAATCTATCAAAAATATAATCAAAGAAAAGTTTAATTCAACTGTTCCTATTCTTAAATCTTTTAATGGCAAAATTGATTTAAAATATATATTTGATATTGATTTAAAAAAAGATAATTATAAAAAATTTATTTCTGAAGAACATGATCATAAACACGTTGAACTTGTCTCTGATTCGGTAAAGTTAAATTATTTTCTTGACAAAAAAGAATTTGAGAAAGAGATAGTAAACGTTTTAAGTGAAATTAATATTCTTCGAATAAAAGGACGTATATGGATTCCAAATAAATCTTTGCCTTTACAAATACAAATAGTTGGAAAAAAAATAAATACATGGTACGAAGAAGCACCTCTTAATTGTTGGAGACCAATTGATAGTGGGGGACTTGAATTAGTCATAATTTCCTTTGATAAAGAATCAATTAATAAATTTATAAAAAAAATTAAAGAGAAATTTAAGGTTTTAAACGTCCATAAATAGGCATTTAATTTTATAGTTGAGCTTGGAAAAATTTCCTTGATTTCAAAATTGAAAATGGAAGATTCAAAAATTGCTATTAAAGCTAGTATCTTTACTAAAGATTCAATTCCTTGTTTTAAAGTTATTTGTTCTAAATGTGCTGGGTCAGGTAATTTTAAAACTCCTGAAAGCTCAAGAAGAACTTGTTTAGAATGTTTTGGAAAGGGTTATGTAAACGTTTAATTAATTTTTTTTTGTTTTTAATGATAAAAATATTTGTTTATTAATTAAGAGTACTTTTTTATTAAAATTTAAACTATTCTTCTATTAGAAATAATTTTTTAATTGGATCAATTTGAAGTTAAAGTTTTTATAAGGTTAAGACCTTCCGTTCTTGATCCAGCAGGAGAGGCAATAAAGTCTGCTTCCAGCAAACTTGGAGTCGCAGGAATTAAATCTTTAAGAATAGGAAAAATGATTGAAGTTAAAATCGAAAGTAAAGAAGAAGATATTAAAGAAAAAATTGAATTATTATGTGATCGATTATTTGCTAATACAGTCATTGAAGACTATGAGTATTCAATAAATAAATTATAAATGGCTGGTTTTACTGTTGGTATTGTCGTTTTCCCTGGTTCTAATTGTGATCGTGATGTTTCCTGGGCTTTAGAAGGTTGTTTAGACATTAAAACAAAATTCTTATGGCATGAATCATCTGATTTGAATGATGTTGATTCAATTGTTTTGCCAGGAGGATTTAGTTATGGTGATTATTTAAGATGTGGAGCAATAGCAAGATTCTCTCCATTAATAAATTCTTTACATGACTTTGTTAAAAGCGGAAGACGTGTATTAGGCATATGTAATGGATTTCAGATTTTAACTGAATCAGGTTTTCTTCCGGGAGCACTTGTTGCTAATAAAAATCTCAATTTCATTTGTGATGATGTTGACTTGAATGTAATCACTTCGAAAGGAGGTTGGTTTCAAAAGTTAAACGACACACAAAATATAAAATTACCAATAGCTCATGGAGAAGGTCGTTATCATTGCGATCAAGATACACTTAAAAAACTTACTGATAATGATTTAATTGCATTGAAATACAAAACCAATCCTAATGGTTCAACCTCTGACATAGCAGGTATAACTAATGAAAAAGGAAATGTTTTAGGATTAATGCCTCATCCTGAACGAGCTTGTGATGAATCCATTGGCGGAATAGATGGTCTCTATACTTTGAGGTCTTTAATTACTCAATAAAAAAAAGACCTCGAATATTGAGGTCTTTTTTTATTTTATCTTTGCTTAAATATTAAACTACTGCTTTTACTTTTGGATCTAAGTTACCTTTAGCATAAAGATCAGCGTAATAATTAGTGCTGCTTTGTTTGATCTTACTTGCTTGACCTTCGCACCAGAATTGCTTATATCTATCTAGACAAACTTGCTTCATGTATTTTCTTGCAGGTTTATTGAAATGTCTTGGGTCAAAGTTGGCTGTGTCAGCAAAAGCAGCTTCTCTAACTGCTGCTGTAAATGCAAGTCTATTATCAGTATCGATATTTACCTTCCTTACCCCGTTTCTAATTCCCTCTTGAATTTCTTCTACAGGTACACCGTATGTCTGCGGAATTTCTCCACCATATTTATTAATGATATCTAACCATTCTTGAGGAACTGAACTAGACCCATGCATCACAAGATGAGTATTTGGTAGAGCTTTATGGATCTCAGCAATTCTGCTTATAGCAAGAACCTCTCCTGTTGGCTTTCTTGTGAATTTATATGCCCCATGACTTGTTCCTATCGCTATAGCTAAAGCATCAACTTTGGTTTTCGCTACAAAGTCTGCAGCTTCTTCAGGATCAGTTAAAAGCATATCTGTTGAAAGTTCACCTTCGAATCCATGACCATCTTCAGCTTCACCTTTACCTGTCTCTAAGGATCCTAAGCAACCTAATTCTCCCTCAACACTAACTCCCACTGAATGTGCGAAATCAACTACTTTTTTTGTTACGGCAACATTATATTCATAACTTGCGGGTGTTTTTGCATCTGCCTCTAAAGATCCGTCCATCATTACTGATGTAAACCCATTAATAGCTGCTGAATAACAAGTTGATGGCTCATTACCATGATCCTGATGCATTACAACTGGAATATTTGGATAAGTTTCTGTTGCGGCAAGGATCAGGTGACGAAGGAAAATTTCTCCAGCATAATTTCTTGCTCCTCTTGAAGCTTGAAGAATTACAGGGCTATCAGTTTCGTAAGCAGCCTCCATGATCGCTTGAACCTGTTCAAGATTATTTACATTAAAAGCTGGTATACCGTAACCATTCTCGGCTGCGTGATCTAAAAGTAGTCTCAGTGGAACGAGGGCCATAATTAATAATTAATTAGATGCTTAAGAAAAATAAGCAATATGTTCCGAGAGTTTAATATATAGAGGTAACAAATGTCACGTCATTGAATATACAAATTACAAAAGATATGAAACCATTTTAATACCTAAGTGTATATTTTCTGCTTTCTTTTGTTAGTAAGTATAACCAGCAACAAATAATTGCTCATCAGATGATGGTTGAGATCCTGCTACATATGAACCTTTTGAAGCCTCAGAGTTTGCCTGAGCTCTAGCAATTAATGCCTTTTGCCCAGCATCTGTTTCGCTTCCTTTCCATGCCTTTAAGCAAGAATGCTGTAGAGCTCTCCCATAGGAGAATGAAACGTTCCATAAAGCTTTTCTATAAAGAGTATTCATATTATTTAAATAAACTGAAGCAGCTTCTTCACTTAAACCTCCGGAAAGAAAAACAATTCCAGGAACTGATGCCGGTACGCATCTTTCCATTGTTCTTATTGTCATTTCAGCAACTTTCATAGGATCAGCTTTTGTTTGGCACTCAGCTCCATTAACAGTCATTGAAGGTTTTAAGAGTGTTCCTTCAAGGAAAACTCCATTAGCCTGACAAGCTATGTATACCTGCTTAATAACTTCTTCTTGAACTTCGGCAGTTTTCTCAATAGTATGATCACCATCCATTAAAATTTCTGGCTCAATGATTGGTACTAATCCTGATTCCTGAACTGATCTAGCATATCTTGCCAGTCCCCATGCGTTTTCTTGTATAGATAATTTTGATGGGCACCCATCCTCTGTTATTTGTAAAACTGCTCTCCATTTTGCGAATCTTGCTCCTTGCTCGTAGTATCTTGCCGCTCTTTCAACTAATCCATCTAGACCAGAACAAAATGTTTCTACGTCTCCGCCTCCTGGAAGAGGATTCAAACCTTTATCAACCTTAATACCTGGTATGATTCCCAATTTATTAAGCTTTTGTACCATTGATTCGCCATCCTGATGGTTCTGAAAAAGTGTTTCTTCAAATAAAATTGCACCACTTATATATTTCCCAAGACCTTCAGTAGTGAAAAGCATTCCTCTATATGCTTTTCTATTCTCTTCAGTATTTTCTACTCCAATACCGGCCAATCTTTTCCCTACTGTTTTAGTAGATTCATCTACAGCTAATATTCCTTTACCTTTGGAAGCTAAATGTTGAGCATTTTCTTTAAGCTCATTTTTGTAGTAATTTAATGCCATTCTTTAAAATTTCGGTTCAGTTGATTTTTCCAGAATATGAAGAAAAAATAAAATCAATTCAATACTTAATCGAGTTATATTTGTTACTCAGCAATGTAATCAGCTAAATTTTTATACAAATTCCACTCTCAGAAGATCTTCTTATTGCTTCACAAACTCTTTGACTACTTAGTCCCTCAGACAATCCAGGGATTACGGGTGTTTGATTAATGATACTCTCAGCCCATAATTTGTGAATTCTCTTAACAGGTGCAATTCTTCCATCAGGCCAGGTTTTATCAAAATTATAAAGAGGATCAGCAGGCAAATTATGTGTTTTATCTTCTTTATTTGAAAATTTTAAATTAAAACCATGTACATAATCTTTTTGATTCTCACTCCTAAGGAAAAGTGAACCATCACCTCCGTACACTTCCAAACTAAATCCTCTTCCATTTTTTGATATCGAGGATAATGAAACCTGACATGGTATAGAAGCGCTATCGTAATTAGTTATTTCAAGGTTAGCTATACAAATATCTTCACTTGTTACTTCCAATATCTTGGAGGAATTAGGCAAATATCTTTCTTTGATTGATGTTGATATTTTTCCAGATACCTTTATCGATTCTCCAAAAAACCAGTTCAACATATCAAATGCATGAGTTCCCAAAGCTCCAATTACTCCTCCGCCTTTTTCTTTTAATGAATACCAGTTCCATGCTCTCTTGGGATCAGATCTACTACCCATTAACCAATCAAGCTTAATTAAATAAATTTTACCTAAAATATTCTCATCAATTATTTTCTTTGTTTGTAGAAAAAGAGGCACTGCTCTATATTCAAAATCTACGCAAACACTCAAATTATTAATTAAGGATATTCTTTGGAGTTCTTCAATTTCTTCGGAAGTTAAGGCAACAGGTTTTTCTAATAAGAGATGTTTATTATTTTCTAGTGCTTCCTTTGCTAATTTAAATCTTGATTCAGGAGATGTAGCAATTATTATACCGTCGATATCTTTAGATTTAACTAATTTTTCCCAATCATGGTAAAAATTTAAACCGGTTTCTTTCTCTAATGATGGTCCTTTTTCTTTTTTATAGTGATAAATTGCAGTTGGAATTAAGTAATCTGATTCTTTTAAAGCTTCCAAATGAATTTTTTTTCCAAATCCTAAGCCAGCAATTGCGATTCTTAATTTTCGTGAGATATTAATGTTAGTCATTAATTTATTTTTTCAGAACAACCTTTTTCAATAACAACATCAATAAGCT